>JAURGC010000055.1 GCA_030833985.1 Algoriphagus sp.
ACTCGAGCAAGCAAAAGCTTACCCTTTTATCGAGCAGCAAGTCATTGTCCACTGTGAATTCAGTCCAGGTATCTTTTGGGAGCCATTCCACTATTAGAGAAGTCATCAATACCCTTATTCATGAATATCAGCATTTTTTAGATATTCGAAAGGACCAAGATAGTAGGGAATATGACAAAGAAACTGCTTTGTTGGGCTATTACAAAAATCCTTTTGAGCGGAGGGCAAGACAAGTAGCCAACCGCTGGGAAAATTCGTGTCTTAGAGCCATGACCAAAAAAGGTTTATTAAAATAGAATGCCCTCAAAGACTCATCATTACAAAAAAATAATATTTCATATTTCTCAGGTATTGGAGGGGAAATTAAGTCAAAAATTCAGGGAGTTTTTTTATTGGAGGGATTGTTTCGTTAAGTGTAAGGGAAGATTGCCTTATACATCCAAAAGAAGCCGTAGGAAGAAAAGTCTTATCTTAAAGCTACCTGGGGGTATGCTAGGTGATAGGTTGTTAGTAATTTTTTGGCTTTTTATTTGAAAAAGTGTCCCCCAAAAAATAAAAACCCCAAATACGTGAAGTATAAGGGGTTCTGTGTAGCGGGAACAGGACTCGAACCTGTGACCTTCGGGTTATGAGCCCGACGAGCTACCAACTGCTCCATCCCGCGATATAGTGGTACAAAGGTAAGGACAAACTCTCAAAAATCAAGTACCTTTGTAAAAAATATCAGAAATGCTCCCCCCCTCTCACAAAGCAGGATTTGTCAATATCATCGGAAAACCCAACGTAGGAAAATCTACGCTGATGAATATCCTCGTGGGAGAACGCCTGTCTATCGTGTCCTCCAAAGCACAGACCACACGCCACCGCATCCTAGGATTGATCAATACCGAGGAATACCAAATCGTGTTTTCAGATACGCCTGGTATGCTGAAGCCAAAGTACGAATTGCACAAAAGCATGATGGGATTCGTACACTTGACACTCGAGGATGCAGACGTAATCGTGTTTGTGACCGACCTCTTCGAATCAGACGAAGAAATCGAAGAAGTGATCCAAAAAATAAATGCATCCGGAGTACCTGTATTACTGGTCATCAATAAAATTGACCTGGCCAAAGAAGGACAGCTAGACGAAGTAACCCAGTATTGGACCTCCCGCATTCAAGCAGCTACGGTCATCCCTATCTCAGCTTTGGAGCAATTCAATACCGAACGAATCCTTCAAGAAATCGTAGAACGCCTGCCTGTACACCCTCCTTTTTACGACAAAGAGGAACTTACTGACCGGCCAGAGCGTTTCTTCGCTTCCGAGATCATTCGAGAGAAAATTTTTACAAACTACAAAAAGGAGATCCCCTACAGTACGGAAGTAGGCATTGAGGATTTTCACGAAGAAGAACAGTTGATCCGAATCCGAGCCACCATCTTTGTGGAACGCAATAGCCAAAAAGGGATCGTTATCGGAGAAAAAGGAAAAATGCTCAAGAAAGTAGGCACAGAAGCCCGTGCTGATTTGGAAAAATTTTTCGGTAAAAAAGTCTTCTTAGAAACCTTTGTAAAGGTGGAACAAGACTGGAGAAAAAATAAACTAGTACTAAAAAAATTCGGGTACGACCCAACTTAATCATGGCAAACATAGTAGCAATTGTAGGCAGACCCAATGTGGGCAAATCCACCCTTTTTAACCGCCTAGTGGAAGAGCGAAAGGCCATCGAAGACAACATGAGTGGCGTCACTAGAGACCGACACTATGGTCACGCCCAATGGTGTGGTAAATTCTTCTCTGTCATCGATACAGGAGGATATGTGACGGGATCTGAGGACCTTTACGAAGCGGAAATCCGCAAACAAGTAAAATTGGCCATTGAAGAAGCAGACGTGATCCTTTTTGTGGTGGATTGCCATGATGGCATGACAGACTTGGATGAGGAATTTGCCAATGAACTTCGAAGCAATAAAAAACCACTCTATGTAGTCGCAAATAAGGCAGATAACCAGGAAAAAGCATTTATGTCCCATGAATTCTATTCCCTAGGTTTGACCGATCTAGAGATATTTCCGATTGCAGCAGCGAGCGGAAGTGGCACAGGAGAATTATTGGACGCCATCATTACCCATTTTGAAGAGGATGGCATAGAAGATCCTGATGCAGATATTCCCAAAATATCTATTTTGGGTAGACCCAATGCTGGCAAATCCTCCTTCCTCAATGCCCTCCTCGGGCAAGAACGCTCCATCGTAACCGACGAAGCGGGTACTACGCGGGATGCAATCCATACGCGGTACAAGTTTTTTGGCAAAGACTTTATCATCACCGATACTGCCGGAATCCGGAAGAAAGCCAAAGTAAAAGAGGATGTCGAATTTTATTCCGTCATGCGTTCTCTCCGAACCCTTGAAGAATCTGACGTCGTGATCGTCATGCTAGATGCCACACGAGGACTTGAAGCGCAAGATGTCAACCTGATCTCCTTGGCCATTAAAAACAACAAGGGGGTACTCATCATGGTGAATAAGTGGGACTTGATCGAAAAAGACCACAAAACCATGAATAAAATCAAAGAGGACATGCTCGACCGCCTAGGTGAACACAAATGGATTCCCATTATTTTTACCTCTGTGACGGAAAAACAACGGATCTTTCAGGCAATTGAACTGGCAGTTAAGGTATTTGAAAATAAAACGAGACGGGTAACTACCTCCAAACTGAACGATATCCTGCTTCAAGAAATTGAAAAATATCCTCCCCCATCTTGGAAAGGCAAGTACATCAAAATTAAATACGTTACCCAATTGCCAACCAAAAATCCAGTATTTGCCTTCTTCTGCAACCTCCCCCAGTACATCAAAGAACCTTACACGCGGTTCCTAGAAAACAGACTTCGGGAAAACTTTGATTTCGAAGGAGTTCCAGTAAAAATTGTCTACAAAAACAAATAAAAAATTTCAATTATCTCTTGCGCAATTAAAATTAATCCTAGTACCTTTGCAGAGTAATTAAGAAAACCATAACAAATGAAAAAGGTATTTGCAATTTTCGCAATCGCTGGTTTGATCGCTACTGCTTCTTGCGGTGGTAAGACAACAGAAGAAGGAACAGCTACTGACTCTACTGTAGTTGAAGAAATTGTTGTTGAAGAAGCTCCTGCTGTTGATACAGCCGCTGCTGCTGTTGACACTACTGCTGTTGAAGCTCCTGCTGCTCAGTAATTCACTTCTAGCGAGAAAAAATTAAGAGTTCCGATAATTCGGAGCTCTTTTTTTTTGAACTTATCCCCCATATGCCCCTGCCTGCTGAACTCCTTCACCTTTTTCAAGTCCACCTTCCCCCTCAGGCAATTTCATACTGCATTCAACTTTGGGAAAAAACACCTTTTATTTTTTTAGTGAAAAAACCAAGAAACACCAAACTTGGGGACTTTCGCTACCGAAAAGATCGGGCAATCCAAACAATTACGCTCAATACTGACCTAAATCAATACCAATTTCTTCTCACCCTAATCCATGAGATTGCCCACCTCCGAGCCTTTACTCGATTTGGAACAGCACACGCCCCACATGGAAAGGAATGGAAAGCAGAATTTAAACTACTATTAGCCCCACTACTTACTGAAGCCACCTTCCCTCGAGATTTGCTCATTCCTCTAAAATTACACATGCGTAATCCGGCAGCAAGCTCGGCTAGAGACCTCTTTTTGATGAAGGAGATGAGTAAATACGATGCTGTTCAAGAGGAAAACCAAGGCTACTTTCTTTCAGACCTGGGTCCAGGGACGACCTTTCAATTGGCTGGCAGGAAATTTAAAAAAGGAGAAACACGAAGAACAAGAGCCCTCTGTGAGGAAATAAATACTGGGAAAAAATTTTTAATCTCCCTACTCGCTAAAGTTATCCCTACCCCCTAGTCTTTTTCTTCTCCAATATGATGCTCAGAGGAAGCAAAATCTTTGGGCAAGGGTAAATCTTGAAGGGAATTGATACCAAAATAATCCATAAACTTTTGGGATGTTCCATAAATCAAAGGCCTACCCACCCCCTCAGACTTGCCTCGGATCTCTATCAACTCTTTTTCCAATAGCTTCTGGATCGAATAATCACAATTTACCCCCCTAATTTGTTCTACTTCTCCCTTAGTCAGCGGCTGCTTGTAAGCAATAATCGACAAGGTCTCCAACTGGGCTGTGGATAGCCTTTTTTGCGCATGCTGCCTCAACAATATCTGTATACTAGGTTGATAGGCTGGTTTGGTCAAAAACTGATATCCCCCACCCAATTTTTCCAAAGCAAACGAAAAGTCATCTGCGGCATACTTCTGAGAAAGCTCTTCCAAAGCTGCAAGCACATCTTTCTTGGGTACCTCTGTCCCAAACATTTCCATCAAACAAGCCACTATTTCCTCCACACGAAGCGATTCTGGAGAACAAAAAATGAGGGCCTCAATATGCCGATGAAGAAAATCCACGCTTACTTCTTAGCTAACTTAGCCTCTATCGAATGCATTGTATGTGGAACCGCCTTCAAACGCTCCTTTGAAATTAACTTTCCCGTATCCACACAAACGCCATAGGTGCCGTTTTTGATACGAATCAATGCGTTTTCTAAGTTGATCACAAATTTCTGCTGCCTTGCCGCCAACTGATTCAAGCTTTCTCGCTCCAAAGTATCTGCACCGTCTTCCAACAACTTAGAAGTTGACGAAGTGTGGTCTGTCCCACTATCATTCTTTTTGCTCAAGGTCTCCTTTAGCGAATGAAGCTCTTCCTTTGCTGAGGCTAATTTTTGAAGAATAATCTCTTCAAACTCCTTAAGCTCATCTTTAGAATAAGCGGTTTTTTCTTCTTTGCTCATAGATTTCTTGATTATACGTTCCTTCACGAGACCTTCTCGAAAAATAATTCCCTAAAATACAGCCAACTTTTAACAAACCAAAAAATAAATAGGAACAATGCCCGGGAGAAAACAACTCCCAAAATCCCTACAATCTCGTCGCCACAACAACCATTTTTTTTATCACCTTGACTCGACCCATTAAATCAAACAACTGCACAACCAACACGTAATTTCCAGGTAAAACACGCCTGCCTGCTGCATCAGTTCCTGTCCAAGAATAGGTCCCAGAAGTACCCAAAATCTGGTTCTGGCCTAAAACTACAACTTCTCGTCCATTGACTGAATATATGGTAAAACTCCCTACCCAGCCCCCCTTATCAAGCTGGTAGCTTATGGTACAAAAATCAGGCCCCCAACTACCCTCTGGATCAAATACCTTAGGGGTCACTTGAATCAGTTCTTCTCCTAGATGCGCGCCGAGGAAAGTCGAATTTAGCTTTCCCGGAGTCGCATACCCCGAGGTACTGGAGGCAGAATGCCAGCTGCTTTCAAGGCCTATAGGCGCATTCGGTGCAATGCGCTCCAGCGATACTCCCTTGCTGCTTCGAAGCAACGGATGATGCCAATCTTCCCTGTAATACAATGCCTCCACGACCTCCTGCTCCGGTGACACTAACAGGACCGCTCCGGCCCCAATAGGCATACTCGGCAAGCTCTTCACTTCAAGAAAATGCCCAGTGGCGGATTGAGGATAGGAAAACTGAAGCCTTAGCGGATCTACACTTAATGCTAAATAGCCTTGCGGACCGAGCAACATCCCCTCCTCCCCAAAGTGTCGGATTTGAGTGATTTCTTCTCCTTCACTCGCCTGCGTAGCCAAAGACCAGCCTGCAAGTGAAAGGAATTTTTGCGTACTCGTATTGTGAAGCTCTACAAATTTGGGATCGCCTGCTAAAGGATCTACCAACACTTCATTCAAAATTAATTCTCCTAAGGCAGCCTTTTCCCCTAATAACAAGGTAGTTTCAATTGCTGCAGGAAACCCTTCACAGGACTCCAAGCCCCCTCCTTTCAGGGTATACCAAGTACTTCCCTGGGCGGGATCTAAGGTAGTGAATTCAAGTGTCTCTCCGTTGGTACTCACCCAACTGGAGTCAATTAAAAGTTCAGGAGTGAATGAAAAAGATTCCGAACCACGCCAAGACTGTACCGCTTGATTCAAAGAAATTGTCACTTGACTCTCATTCCTAAATCGACTCTGAACGACCTGTAAATCCTTATTTTGGAGAGGTTCAAAAATTGAATTTTGCCGACCAGGGGTTCCCTTACTTGGATCTACTGCAGGCCTCAGCAGCACAGACCCCTCACATTGGTAATAGGGATTGGGCAATTCCAAGCTTACTCCAGTCGCAGCAAGCTCCGACCCACCCCAAGTGGAAGTGGTATACTTAAGTTGGTCCACCAATTGGCCTGAAGGAGCAAGGATTTGAATCGTCGTTCCAGAATTACTCAATATTGGCCAATTTGTAATGGGGAGAACTTTACCAAAACTTTCCAACAAAGATGCCTGAGCAGCTGGAGCCAATAACACCAATTCTCCAGGTGCTAACCAATACGTTGGCAAAGCTGTCTTTGCTGTAGCCGTCGCCAGCAGCAGCCCATCCAACCGCAATTCCTTGCCAAGTGGATTCATCAGTTCTAGGTATTCTACAAAGGGCAAATCCTGCTCTTGCCTTGGCGCTGGCATCAGTTCATTGATGACCAAAGACTTGTAGACAAATTCAGTTGGGTCGGTAAAATTCCAATGAAACAAGGTGTCTTTTAGAAAATTCCCCTGCTGGTCTGCTACCTGCTGGACAAAAAGAGTATACCCTTGATTCTCAATTAGTATTTCTTCAAATGCCAACACCACCACCGAATCAGCCAAACGTTGTACTCCGAGGGGTACAGCAGTACCGGCTAACTCATAAGACAGTGCAAGCTGCGAAAAAACAGGATCTACTGCCTCAGAAAAAGTAACCATTACTTCTCTAGCTCCAAAGCCCTTTACCTCCACTACCTCTGGCACCACCAAATCTACTACCCACTCCTCCAAGGTAAACTCATCCATTACCCACCTTGCGGCGGTACCTGTACCTGCACCAACCCCTATTTCCAAACTTAAAAATACCTCCTCCTCCTGAGCTATTTCAGGAGGAACCAACAGTGTGACCTGCTCAAATTCTTGATTGGCATTTGAAAATTGAGATTCCGACCCAATCAGATCCCTTCCTTGATAGGTCCCGTCCAAGGTAGTGGACCAAGAGGCATGCACTAGAGCAGGACGATTTCCTTGTCCATTTTTGATAGATTTTGCCCAAAAAACAACCCTGGGATTTGAGAGTCCTTTAGGAACTAATCGGATCCAAATTCTACCCGTAAATGTACTGATGGGCTGTACTGCTAAGGCAACTGACCCCTCAATTCCCCCGGAAGACATACGAAAAATCCGAGACGAGGTGCTTCTAAATTCATTGGCATACCATCCTGGCAAAAACTGCGCTGGATAAGAACCCTGTGAAAATGAGCCCTCAAAATCTTGGGGCTGTCCCAAAGCTGGAAGAATTGAAAAATGAGCTAAAACCCACAGGGGCAGCAGATACACCACTACGCTAAAAAAATGATTCATAACAGTTAGTTTAAAAAGTAAAGGAAGGTACTCAGAATTTTTTAAAACTTATGTTTCCAAAAATGTATTGCTTTCACTCAGTTTTGAAACTTGAATCCGTATTTTTGCATTCTCAAAAACCATTAACCCTTATTCCCATGAAACTTGCTGTCGTAGGAGCTACTGGATTAGTAGGCTCTGAAATTCTGGAAGTACTTAAAGAACATCAATTTCCTTACACCGAACTTCTACTGGTAGCCTCTGCTCGATCTAAAGGAAAGGAAATACCCTATCAAGGAAAAAAATACTTGGTCATGGACTTGGAGGAAGGGGTGGCTGCCAAACCAGATATTGCAATTTTCTCCGCAGGAGGAAGCACCTCCTTGGAATGGGCCCCAAAGTTTGCCGCTGTGGGCACCGTAGTCATCGACAACTCTTCTGCTTGGCGCATGGATCCAAGCAAAAAATTGGTAGTGCCTGAAATCAATGCCAAAGAAATCGGACCCGAGGACAAAATCATTGCGAATCCCAACTGCTCGACTATACAGATGGTCTTGGCGCTAGAGCCACTTCGGCAACGGTATGGAATCAAGCGCGTGGTGGTCTCTACCTACCAATCGGTGACTGGTACTGGCAAAGCTGCAGTAGATCAAATGATGGCCGAACGCGAAGGGAAAACTCCAGAGATGGTGTACCCACACAAAATTGACCTCAACGTCCTCCCACACATAGACGTGTTCCAAGCAAATGGCTACACCAAGGAGGAGATGAAGATGATCAATGAAACTAAGAAAATCTTCAGCGACGACTCCATTCAGGTGACATCTACCACCGTACGAATTCCCACCATGGGAGGACACTCTGAATCCATCAATGTGGAGTTCAAACAAGATTTTGACTTGTCAGAAGTCCGAGTTTTACTTGAAAATGCACCTGGAATCGTCGTTCAAGATGACCCGGCCAATTATATCTACCCCATGCCAATCACTTCCCATAAAAAAGACGAGGTGTTTGTAGGTAGGTTGCGTCGTGATGAGTCCCAGCCCAATACACTCAATATGTGGGTGGTAGCAGACAACCTCCGCAAAGGTGCTGCCACCAACGCAGTACAAATTGCAGAATACCTTTTGGAAAATAAATTGGCCTAATGAACTTAAATGAGTTGACCAGTGCAGGATTTACCCAGTTTGTAAAGGACCATCTGGAAGAAGATCCTGCAGGTTTACTCTTTAAGTACCACGAAAAAGTTCCTTTTGACCTGAAAATAGCTGTACAGCAAATTGCAGCTCGACAGAAAGCGGAAAAAAAATTACCCAGTTGGACCAAGAATCTAGGACTCATTTTTCCTGCTAGCATCTCCGTCGAACAAAGTTCTTCGGAGCAAACCGCCGCCTTCAAATCAGAAGGGCTCTCAGGAAATTGCTTCATCGACCTTACTGGAGGCTTTGGGGTGGATTTTTTTTACTTAAGCCGGGGATTTGAAAAAGGGGTGTACTGTGAGCAACAAGCTGAATTATTTCAGATTTCCCAGCACAATTTAAGCACCTTAAATCCTGATAAGTTTGAGTTTGTGGAAGGGGATGGATTGGAATTTTTACAAAAAACAACACAGCATTTTGACCTTATCTATGCTGATCCTGCTCGGCGAGGAACAGGCAATCAAAAATTGTATAGACTCCAAGATTGTGAACCAAATGTCGTGGATACCTGGTCACTTTTGCAAAACAAATCCAACTCCATCCTTCTGAAAGCTTCGCCCATGCTGGACCTATCGCATGCCTGGGCCGAGCTACCAGACCTCCAAAAAATCACGGTGGTATCAGTGCGAAATGAAGTAAAAGAATTGCTCCTCCATTGGGAGAAAGCCAACGAAGGCGCACCAAGAATGATTTCCGTAGTCGATCTGGACGGTGGATTTTCTCCCTTTGAATTTGAGCCTAGGGAGGAAGAACAAGCACATTCCGCGTTTGCCGAAGCCGGCAACTACCTGATTGAACCTTTGGCTGGAATTCTCAAGGCGGGTGCCTTTTCCCTTTTTGGAGCGCGTTTTGGACTTAAAAAACTGGAGAGAAATAGTCACCTCTACACGAGCGAGTCCTATACGAGGGGCATTCCGGGCCGTGTCTTTGAGGTCATCCAGGAAATCAGCCCCAAAAAGCCTGTGATCAGAACTTTATTCCCCTCGGGTAAAGCCAATGTAATCTGCCGCAACTACGTAACGGGTGCTGAAGAACTCAAGAAAAAATTAGGGCTTAAAGATGGTGGGGAAGAGTATTTAATTGGAACCCAATCAGCCACTGCCTATAAATTGTATAGGTGCAAACGAATTCAATAAAAAAAGTGAAGGTCAATCCTTCACTTCTTCGTAGTCCACGTATTCCCCTCCTTCAATATCTTTCTTCATTTTTTGAGGGGACTTTTTTGGAATAAAATCCACATTCACTCCATCCTTTGGCTGATGTGCCTGTTGCTGCGCACGTTGCTGCTCCATAGCAGCCTCGTTGACCCTTCGAGCAAGCTGGGCAAGCTTAGATCGAAGAAAGTAGCGAACCAACTGGCCCAAAAGCCAGCCAACGCCAAGAATGATGAATAGAAACTTAATCAATGGTTATCCTATTTTAGACACTACTTATTTGCTCAAGTAGATGTTTCGCTCTGCGTAAATTTTTAAGAAATAATCATCCATCAAATCGTCAATAAAGTAGATCGCTTCTCCGGTAGACTTCATCTCTGGACCCAGCTCCTTGTTGACATTTGGGAATTTATGAAAAGAGAATACCGGCTCTTTGATGGCATAGCCTTTCTTTATAGGCTTGAAATCGAAGTCGGTCACTTTCTTTTCCCCTAACATTACCTTTACGGCAAAGTTGACATAAGGTTCTTGGTAAGCCTTGCAGATAAAAGGAACAGTGCGTGAAGCACGTGGATTTGCCTCGATGACATACACCTTGTCATTTTTGATAGCAAACTGGATATTAATCAAGCCTACCGTTCTCAAGGCTAAAGCAATTCTTTCCGTATAGGTTTCTATCTGACGAATGACCAAATCCCCCAGGTTGTAGGGAGGCAATACCGCATAAGAGTCTCCAGAGTGAATTCCCGCTGGCTCAATGTGCTGCATAATCCCGATGATGTAGACATTTTCTCCATCACAAATTGCGTCTGCCTCTGCTTCTATTGCGCCTTCCAAAAAGTGATCGAGAAGGATCTCGTTATTTGGAATGTCACGAAGTACGTTGACCACATGCTCCTCCAGCTCTTTCTCATTGATCACAATCTTCATCCCCTGCCCACCAAGCACGTAGCTAGGTCTTACTAGTAGCGGGAATCCAATGGTCTTACACAACTCAAGCGCTTCGTCGGTATTGTGGATGGTACCAAACTCAGGGTAAGGCACGTTATTTTCTTTCAGTAAGGTAGAGAATAGACCTCTGTCTTCTGCCAAATCCAACGCTTCGTAGCTGGTCCCGATAATTTTGATTCCGTACTTAGACAGCTTTTCAGCTAATTTCAAGGCCGTCTGACCTCCTAGCTGCACGATCACCCCTACTGGGTTTTCATGAAGGATAATTTCATAGATATGTTCCCAGAATACGGGCTCAAAATAAAGCTTATCGGCTACATCCGGATCCGTAGATACCGTCTCGGGGTTGCAGTTGATCATGATGGTTTCATAGCCGCATTCCTTCGCAGCCAAAACCCCATGCACACAAGAATAGTCAAATTCAATGCCCTGACCTACTCGGTTGGGGCCTGAGCCGAGGACTACCACCTTCTTTTTCTGGCTACGAACGGATTCGTTTTCTTCTCCAAATGTGGAATAATAGTAAGGGGTCTGAGCAGCAAATTCTGCCGCACAGGTGTCTACTAGCTTGTACACCCGCTTGATGCCCATTTCTTCGTAGCGCTTCTGAAACACATCACTTTCAAGGCAGTCCAACAAATGTGCAATTTGACGGTCTGCATAGCCTTTTTTCTTGGCTTGGTCCATCAAATCTCTCGGAATAGTTTCGAGCTTGTACTTGCTAATCTCCGCTTCCAAATGAATCAATTCTTCTATTTGCTTCAAAAACCACTTATCGATTTTGGTCAAATCTTGGATGGTCCGGAAGGAGATGCCCAGTTTGAAGGCGTCATAAACATGAAAAAGTCGGTTCCAGCTAGGGTTAGCTAACGAATGCAAAATTTGCGCCTGGTCTTTAAGTTCTTTCCCATCAGCTCCCAATCCATTTCGCTTGATTTCTAGGGACTGACACGCTTTTTGTAGTGCTTCTTGAAAGTTGCGCCCTATACCCATCACTTCGCCTACAGCCTTCATGGAGAGTCCAAGACGTCGGTCAGCTCCTTTAAACTTGTCAAAGTTCCAACGCGGGATCTTGACAATGACATAATCAATTGCTGGTTCAAAATAGGCCGAAGTAGTCCCTGTGATCGAATTGGACAATTCATCCAAGTTGTAGCCAATGGCCAACTTTGCTGCCACCTTGGCAATGGGGTATCCCGTGGCTTTGGAGGCCAAAGCAGAGGAACGTGACACCCGTGGATTGATTTCGATTCCGATGATGGTTTGGTTGTCCGGACTAACTGCGAACTGAACGTTACAGCCCCCCGCAAAATTACCAATGCTATTCATCATGGTAATGGCATAGTTTCGCATGCGCTGGTAGACGGTATCTGGTAGCGTCATCGCAGGCGCCACTGTGATAGAGTCCCCTGTATGCACACCCATAGGGTCAAAATTTTCGATGGAGCAGATGACAATCATGTTGCCAATGTTATCCCGCATCACCTCTAGCTCGTATTCCTTCCAGCCCATGATACTTTGCTCAATCAAGACTTCATGAACCGGTGAGGCCTGAAGTCCGGCAGAAAGGTAGTGCTCAAAATCTTCCGCTTTTTCTACAAAAGCTCCTCCAGCTCCTCCTAGGGTATAAGAAGCACGAATAATCAACGGAAAGCCAATTTCCTGAGCGATTTCTTTGCCTTGCAACATAGAAGTGGCCGTATCTCCTTTACAGACACCCACCCCAATTTGCTCCATCAAAGCTTTGAATTTCTCTCTATTTTCGGCAGTATCGATGGCTTCAATATCTACCCCAATCATCTTCACCCCATAGTTTTTCCAAATTCCAGCTTTATCACAGTCTATAGCCAGATTCAAAGCCGTTTGTCCACCCATGGTCGGAAGGACCGCATCGATATCGGGGTGATCGGTTAAAATTTTTCGAATAGATTTTTTCTCCAATGGCAGCAAGTACACGTGATCAGCCGTCACTGGATCCGTCATGATTGTTGCCGGGTTGGAGTTGATCAAGGTAACCCGGATTCCCTCTTCACGAAGAGATCTGGAAGCTTGGCTTCCAGAATAATCGAATTCACATGCTTGCCCAATGACAATAGGACCTGAACCAATGATTAATACGTGTTTGATACTAGAGTCTTTTGGCATAGGAGGAGGGAATTAATTTTTACTTAGGTCCAAATTGGCGTAAAATTAGAAAAATTATCCGAAGGGGAAAGGGAAAAATCTGGAAGATTGCAGACATTCTTCCCTTCAGGAGAAGGAAGGAATTGGAGTTCACTAGTCAAATGGGTAGATTCATCCCCTCAATTCACAAAAAAATAAGGGCATAATGCTGGTTTTTAAATTCCATGAGCCTACCTAATTTCAGCAGCTTTCAACTTCTAGGAGAAACTCTTACTCCAACGAATACCCTCCCTTTGGATTTCACAGAAGCCAATGAAGCACTTGCTGAAGTAAACCTCAGCGATACGGTCGCCTTCAATGCATTTGTTTTTGGACAACTTCAAGCTTCCTCTAAAAAGTATGGGATCGGGGGGTACCTTGAAAAACGAGCTATCTACCGGAGAAGTGAGGTCTTTGCCACCACAGCTTCCAGCTTTCGAAACATTCATTTGGGTGTAGACATTTGGGCAGCAGCGGGTAGCTCGGTGTATGCCCCCTTACCAGGAAAAGTGCATAGCTTCCAGGACAACAAAGGTTTTGGAAATTATGGGCCTACGCTGATCCTTTCTCATGATCTGGGTGGAAAAACTTTGTATTCCCTGTACGGACACCTCAGTAGTGCAAGTTTATCCTGGTTCGAAGTTGGTAGAAGAGTGGAAGCAGGAGAACAAATTTGTGAAATTGGCCCTTTCCCAGAAAATGGAGATTGGCCGCCCCACCTCCACTTCCAGTTGATTTGGGATTTAGGCCACTACTGGGGAGACTATCCTGGCGTAGCAGCAGAAAAGGACCTGGATTTTTACCGCCAAAACTGTCCAGATCCAGCTCCATTGATAGGAATTTTTTGAATGAACAAGCAGATGAAAATCCCCCTGCACCTTTTAAATGGAGATCAGTTGGCGCACCAACTCCAGGGCGCTTCCTTTTTTCAAAGGCATGTAGTGTTTCGAGAAGCGCTGATCGTCGGCCCTGTAAAAAGCACAAGCCTCGATGAGTTTTGGAAGATTCGAACCGAATTTATCACTTCTAGCTATGGGGTCACTTCGGAAGAATATACCCAGAAAACCGTTTCAGAAATCGAACGGCTACCGGCTCTTCCAGAGGGAACAGAGATTTGTCTCTGGTTTGAAGACGATTTATTTTGTCAGCTCAACTTTTGGTTTTTGCTTTCCGTGCTTGCCGACAGGCCACAATTCAGATTATTTAGGATCTTTCCCCCTACCTCATCGGAAGAAAATCAATGGACTGGCTTTGGTCAGGCGACGCTAGCTTCACTTGAAGATTGCTATCACTCACGAATTCCCCTGACTATTTCGGATGTAGAGTTAGGGAAAGCCCTTTGGCAAGCCTATAGAAGTCAAAATTGGCACGTATTCAAAAACTTGGCTTGCCAAACCTCTCCCTGCTTTCATTCCTTAAAAGAAGTATGCCAAGCCCAGTTGGATCGGATTCCAGATACGGATAGATTGGGCAAGCCCGAACGAATCCTCAAAGAGATTTTAGCGAGTGGGATCACAGAATTTTCCCAACTCTTCCAAGAATTCAACAGGCAAGCAGGGATATATGGATTTGGTGACTTACAAGTCAAGGCAATACTAGACGATTTGCTCTCAGGCAAGCACTAGCTTACTTCCTAGGATGAAAGTTGTGTAGCACCTGCTTCAAGTAATCTCGATCCAAGTGCGTATAGATCTCGGTGGTAGTGATGCTTTCATGCCCAAGCATTTCTTGCACTGCACGTAAGTCAGCTCCTCCTTCAATCAAATGTGTTGCAAAGGAGTGTCGAAAAGTGTGCGGACTGATATTTTTCTTGATACCGGCCTGCGCTGCAGTCTTTTTGATAATTAAAAACACCATCACACGCGACAATTTTTGTCCTCGTCGGTTGAGAAACACATATTCCTCCTGCCCTCTTGCTAGGCTTTGCTGGGATCGAATATGTTCTTCATATAGCTTCAGGTAATGCAGGGCCGACTTTCCAATAGGGACTAGACGCTCTTTATTTCCTTTTCCGATCACCTTTAAAAACCCAACGTCGGTAAATACTTGGCTTTTTTTGAGTTCCACCAACTCTGAAACGCGCAAGCCCGAGCTATACAACACTTCCAGCATGGCTCGATTGCGATGCCCTTCGGGTTCACCCAAAGGAATCGCCTCGAGTAGGGCCTCCACCTCCGGGAAACTCAAGGTATCGGGTAGCTTTCGGCCCAACTTAGGTGCCTCAAGCAACTGGGCAGGATCCTCTGTAATTCGATCCTCATACATCAAGAATCGGTAAAAAGCTTTGATCCCCGAGATAATCCGAGCTTGGGAATAAGCTGAGATCTCCAATTTTGCCAAGGCCGTTACAAATCGGCGCAGGTGTTCCAATTCCAAGTCGATCGGGCTTTTGGAGGGAAACTCACGGGATACGTAATCCGCTA
>JAURGC010000078.1 GCA_030833985.1 Algoriphagus sp.
CTTACAATCACGGAAGGGAAGGTGTTTCAAGCGAAAACTGGGGCTCCTATTTCTGCGAGCCTTTCCCTAGTTTCTTTGGCAAACGACAGTACGCGTTACCAATTTCAATCGGATAGTAAAAATGGCTCTTTTATCATGTTGTATCCTGAAGGGGCTGAGGAAGGTCTTTATGTAGAAAAGGAAGGCTATCTTCCTAAAATTTATAATGTACAGCGGGATTCCATTAAAAATGTAACAGATTTAAAAATTGAAATGGTCCCGATTGCTTCAGGGGCAGAGTTTGTGTTTGAAAATGTGTTTTTCGATTTTGATAGTTTTGAACTTAAGCCCGAATCAATGAGTTCTCTCCGTCGTTTGGAACGATTTTTACGAGTAAACCCCAAGGTGCAAATTTTAATATCGGGCCATACAGATAATATTGGTACGGAAGCTTATAATAAAGCGCTTAGCCTGCGCCGAGCCCAAAGTGTGCAAACCTATTTGCTTGGAGCAGGGATTGCTGGGGAGCGTATCGGAGTGGAGGGAAAAGGTGACGAGGAACCCATGCTCCCTAATACCACTTTGGAAAATCAAGCGCGGAATAGAAGGATAACCGTAACTGTTCGTTAAAGAAATTTTATTTGGTTAAGTGTAAATTTTATATCTATTAAAACAAGAATCAAAGTAGTAGGTATAAAGCAAAGAATCATCCAAAGCCATTTCCATAATCAAATCTCAGAAAATTAATTTTAAGGAAGTGGAAGATTTGAAGAGATTGATTCAATACATGAATCAAGATTAATTTTTGAAAAGAATTTGAGAGGCTTGGATGACATTCTGTGGCCTTCGCTCTCATTATTATCCGAAATAGGTCATGCCCTGATCTACTTCATCGACTTGGATTATTCTTTTTTTTTCATGAATTCCCTTTCCTAATCACTTTGTTACTGTTCATGTGTTGCCTTACAGTAGTGTAAGCTATGGTCTGCAGTCAACCGTTTGGAGACAATTTTTTACAGGTCGTATTAGGTAGGTAAAGTGGTGGATTGAATTGCGAATAATCGTCTATTTTTTTTACTTTTGTGCCTTAGTCTCCTCAAAACATGATTTACGTTTCGCGAAAGGAACATTTTAATGCCGCGCACAAACTTTGGAATCCCAACTGGTCTGAAGAAAAAAACCACCAGGTATTTGGACCATGTGCAAACATCAATTGGCATGGCCACAATTTTGAATTGATTGTGACGGTCAAAGGTAATCCTGACCCAGATACTGGCTTTGTGGTGGATTTAAAAGAACTATCTGATATAACGAGACGTCTATTAATCGACAAAGTTGATCATAAGAATCTCAACCTAGATGTTGAATTTATGCAAGGCAAGATGGCTAGCTGTGAGGTGTTGGTGATGGAATTTTGGAAGATATTAGCTCCTGCAGTAAAAGAAATTACACCAAGAGGTGCTTTGTACAAGTTGACCCTGTACGAGACTTCTCGAAATTTTGTAGAATACCTGGGTGAATAAGGTAGGATTTAGTGGAGATGTTTTTGGGAAGTAGGCAGTTTAGCCTACTTTTATTTTTTTAGCACTACATGCGCACGTTGGAAAAAATATATATCATTTCAGGAGAACGCTCGGGGGACCTACATGCAAGTAATTTGGTGCTTGCTTTAAAGTCCTTGAATTCCAAACTTCGGTTTCGTGGTATGGGAGGAAATTACTCTAAAAATGCTGGAGTTCACTTGGCCTTAGATTATGCTGTTATTTCTTTAATGGGGTTTATTGAGGTGGTTTTTGGTTTCCGTAAGGTTCTTAAAGCATTGACATTGGTCAAAAAAGATTTACTCGCCTACCAGGCGGATTTAGTAATTCTTGTAGATTTTGGGGGGTTTAATATGAAGATAGCCGCATTTGCTACCCAGCATGGGATTCCTGTGCATTATTACATTCCTCCCAAAGTATGGGCTTGGAATCAAAAGCGTGCATTAAAACTTCAATCCATCACAGATAAAGTATATTCTATTTTGCCTTTTGAGCCTGATTTCTATTCTAAGTTTGGCATGTCCGTGCAATATGTAGGAAATCCTTTGTTGGATGAAATAAAGAAGTTTGTTCCAAATGATTTATTCATTCATAAAAACGAGCTTTCTTCCCATCCCATTGTAGCATTATTACCGGGTAGTAGATCCCAGGAAGTTGACTCCATGTTGGAGAAAATGATCGCATTGGTGCCTGATTTTCCTCAAGTGCAATTTGTAATTGCTGGGGTGGATAGCCTATCGGTGGCTACTTACGAATTGGCTCAAGCTAAAGGAATCAAAGTTATTTACAACCAAACCTACGATTTGCTGTCCCATGCCACTGCGGCGGTGGTTACTTCTGGTACGGCTACTTTGGAGACGACACTTTTTAATGTACCTCAGGTTGTTGTTTACAGTACTTCTTGGCTGTCTTACCAGATTGGGAAGCGTTTGATCCGTGTCCCTTATATTTCCCTCCCCAATTTAATTGCAGACCATCAAGTGGTGAGGGAATTGATTCAAAATGATTTTTCACTTGAAAACCTTCAACAAGAGTTGGGGTTACTTTTATCTCATCTGGGGCACCGCAAACAGATTTTGGAAGGTTATGCAAAGATTCGGGAGCGAATCGGGGAGGCGCGGGCTTCAGACCAGGTGGCTCAATTTATTTTGGAATCAATTGCAAAAAAATAAACCCCGAAAATCTCGGGGTTTTAATTTAAGCCACTTGCAGTTGCTTAAATTTTGAGGTGTCAAACTTGGACCGTGCGTAGTCTTCATTTATGAGTAAGGAGGTTATACTTTTGTCTGAGGGGATATCATACATCGCATCGGTGACAATCGCTTCACAAATGGATCGAAGTCCACGCGCACCTAAATTGTACTCCACCGCCTTGTCCACTATAAAGTCTAGTGCTCCCTCATCAAACGTGAGTGTTACCCCTTCCATGGCCATCAGTTTTGCATATTGCTTGACCAATGCATTTTTGGGTTCAGTGAGTATTCGTTTCAAGGTTGAACGATGCAATGGATCCAAGTGGGTCAGAACAGGTAGCCTTCCAATCAATTCTGGAATTAACCCAAAGGCTTTGAGGTCTTGTGCAGTCACGTATTGGAGGAGGTTGTCTCGGTTTGCTGTCTTATGGGTGGATGCCGAATTGAAACCCATAGGTTGGGTATTCATGCGTTTACCTATGTGTCTAGCAATTCCATCGAAAGCACCCCCACAGATGAAAAGGATGTTTTCAGTGTTAACAGCAATCATCTTTTGATCGGGATGCTTTCGACCACCTTGAGGAGGAACGTTGACTATAGTGCCTTCCAACAGCTTCAGTAAGGCTTGCTGGACCCCCTCACCACTTACATCTCGGGTAATGGAGGGATTATCTGATTTTCGGGCGATTTTATCTACCTCGTCGATATAGACAATTCCTCGTTCTGCTTCTTCGACCTTGTAGTCTGCTGCTTGAAGCAATCGAGTAAGGATACTTTCTACATCTTCTCCTACATACCCTGCTTCGGTCAAAACTGTGGCGTCGGCAATGCAAAAAGGAACTTCCAAAGTCTTGGCTAGGGTTTTGGCAAGATAGGTTTTTCCAGTTCCGGTATCTCCCACCATAATTATATTGGACTTTTCAATCTTGATTTCGTCGGCTTCTTCCTTTTGCTGTAGGCGCTTGTAGTGGTTATAAACCGCTACAGTTAATACTTTTTTAGCATCTTCTTGCCCGATGACATATTGATCCAAATACTGCGTGAGCTCCTTTGGCTTTTTGAGTTGGAAGGCAGGGGCAGTCGTAGACTTCTTGTTTTTCTTGTCTTCCCCCACAATTTCATGCGCTTGTTCTATACAGAAATTGCAGATATGAGCAGAGATGCCCGATACCATTAAGTCTACGTCTTTTTTATTTCTCCCGCAGAAGGAGCAGGTGATTTGAGCCATTAGGTAGTTTTTTTAACCAATACTTCATCGATCAAGCCATACTCTTTGGCTTCATTTGCGCGCAACCAGTAGTCTCGGTCAGAGTCTTTTTCGATTTCTTCAAAGGATTTGCCGGTGTGGTTAGCCAAGATTTGGTACAATTCCTGACGCATGGAAAGAATGAGTTTCAAGGAGATTTCCATGTCGGTGGATTGACCTTGCATGCCACCAGAAGGCTGGTGAATCATAACACGAGAATGTTGCAATGCGGAACGCTTGTTTTTGGCGCCGCCAGCTAGTAAAACAGCGCCCATGGACGCGGCAATTCCAGTACAAATTGTAGCTACATCTGGACCAATGTACTGCATGGTATCGTAGATGCCTAATCCTGCTGTTACAGAGCCGCCTGGACTATTGATGTAGAGTAAGACGTCCTTTTTGGAGTCTACAGATTCTAGAAATAGTAATTGGGCTACAATAATATTGGCGATATGGTCATCAACACCCGTGCCTAAAAAGATAATTCGATCCATGATTAGACGGGAAAAGACATCAATCTCCCTGAAATTTTGTGGTCTCTCCTCAATTACCGAGCGAGTCATATTTTCGATATGGGTGGTGTATTGGTCAAAGGCCGTACCACTAACGCCTTGGTTGTGAATGGCGTATTTTCTGAATTCTTCCTTGTTGATCATGTCTTGGTTGTTCTAGGTACAAAACTAAAAAAGTCCTTTAAAAAAGGACTTTTCAATATAGTTCATAATTCGATTACTTGTCTAAAAGTTCCTTGAATTCGTCTATTGTAAGACTTTTCTCAGTCATTTTTATTTTCTCTTGAATCAGTGCCAATACCTTTTCATTGAGTACTGAAGTCATCAAGTTCATGTAATTTTGGCCCTCATTTCCTTTGAGGTAATTATCCACAAATAAATCCATGCTGGATTCAAGCTGGGAACCTAATCCTGAAGATGCAAATTGCTCACGAATCATTTCCTTGGTTTTTTCAATGACATCTTCGTGCTCTGCTTGAATTCCATTTTCTTTAGCCACTTGGTTAGATATAAGTGACCAGGAAAGCTGCTTTGCATAGAGTGGGTATTCTTTCTCGACTTCGGTTTCAGATACTTTGCCTTCGTTGGCTTTGATCAACCATTCCTTAAGGAAGTCGTCTGGAAGCGCTAGTTTGGTTTTTTCAACTACTAATTTCTTTAATTCCTCCTCTGTAAATACTTTAGACTCTTTATCGTAGTTTACTTGTAGCGTTTCTTTTACCTTATCTTCAAATTCCTTTTTAGTTTTTACTTGATCTGGCCCAAAAATTTTGTCAAAAAATTCTTGATTAAGTTCTGCTTTTGCTTTTCGATTGATATTCTTCACTGTAAAGGTATAGCCACCTTTTGCAGCATCCCCTTCTTGGTCGGACAAACCGAAGCCAGCAGTCCACTCTTCGTTTTTTACTTCTTTGCTTTCAAATTCTACTACCACCTCTTTGCTCAAGCCGACAAACTTGCCTGCCAACTTTTTAGATAGTTTGGTGGTGTCTAATGAAACCGTTTTTAAGAAATCTGAACTAGTAGATTTAACGTCTCCATAAATAAAATCACCTGCTTCTGAAACTTCAGGGTTGGTGCTTTCTGCGTACTGAGACATTAGATTTTCGATGGTCTCATTAATTAATTTTTGATCTACTTTAATGCGGTAGTTGATTCCTTTAAGGGATTGGTCCAACTTCACTTCAATGGATTCAACAAAACCGATTTTGTACTCAAATTCAAAATCTTTTTGATTTTTCCAGTCGATGGATTCTTCCACTTTTTCAACCGGTAAGGGTTCACCTAATACCTTAAAGGATTGTTCTTTTAGGTAGTTATTGAGAGATTCTCCTAACAGGGTATTGATTTCCTCTACTAAAAGAGAAACTCCATACATGTTTTTTACCATGGATACTGGAGCTTTTCCAGGGCGGAAGCCACGAATTACGGCCTTTTTGGCGTAGTCTTTAAGTTTAGCGTCAACCTTAGGTTGATAATCTGCCTCAATTAGTTTAATTTTAATAGAAGCTTGATTTGCGGTGTGCTTGTCTACTGTAATTTCCAAAATATGTTCAATTAACTGGTGTTGAATTAAAAACCCCCAATCTCTTTCCTGAACTACAGGGGAGGGATTGAGGGCTTGTAGGGTGCGGATAGAGGGACTCGAACCCCCATGCCTCGCGGCGCTAGATCCTAAGTCTAGTGCGTCTACCAATTTCGCCACATCCGCATGTGACCAAAAGAAAAAGAAAGCTCTTTTCCAATTGTGGATGCAAAGGTATAGACATATTCTAATTTACTGCAAGGCATTGAAAAAAAATTTCCAAAAAAAGTGGAATTCTGTTCGATTACCTGTCAAATTTGAAAACTCAAAATCACCTTAGATGATCCAAGCAGACGTAGAAGTAGAGCGCCAAGAAATATTAAAGCGGTACCGGAAGTTACTTCGTCAGGCCAAGCCGATTCTTAAGTCAGGAGATACTAAGTTGATTAAGAAGGCATTTACCATTTCTTTGGAGGCTCACAAAGACATGCGGAGAAAGTCAGGAGAGCCCTACATTTACCATCCCTTGGAAGTTGCTCTCGTCTGTGTGGAGGAGATTGGTTTGGGAACTACTTCTATAGTTTCAGCTCTACTTCACGATGTGGTGGAGGATACCGACCTGGAGTTGGAGGATATTGAGCGTGAATTTGGCATGAAGGTCATGACCATCATTGATGGGCTCACAAAAATTTCCGGTGTTTTTGACTACGGAAGCTCTCAACAGGCGGAGAATTTCCGAAAAATGTTATTGACACTTTCCGACGATGTTCGGGTGATATTGATCAAGTTAGCAGATCGACTGAACAACATGCGGACTTTAGGAAGCATGCCTCGAAATAAGCAGTTGAAAATTGCTTCTGAGACTATGTATTTGTATGCTCCTTTGGCCCATCGTTTGGGCTTGTATACGATTAAGTCAGAGCTGGAGGATTTGTACCTTAAATACACAGATACGGATACCTATCGAGATATTGTTCAAAAAATAAATGAATCGAAAAGTTACCGGAATAAATTTATCAAAACTTTTATTCAACCGGTCGAGGAGGAATTGCTTCGGCAAGGATTTCGCTTTACCATAAAAGGGCGTCCCAAATCGGTGTATTCGATTTACAATAAAATGAAAAATCAGGGAATCCCTTTCGAGGAAGTTTTTGATCTTTTTGCAGTTCGAATCATTCTTGATTCAGATTTGGAAAATGAAAAGGCTGATTGTTGGCAGGCGTATTCCATCGTTACAGATTTTTACCGTCCCAATCCCAATCGACTCAGGGATTGGATAAGTACCGCGCGCTCCAATGGGTACGAATCCCTGCATACTACAGTAATGAGCACCACTGGTCAATGGGTGGAAGTGCAAATCCGAACCAGCAGAATGAATGAAATTGCAGAGCGAGGATATGCGGCACATTGGAAATATAAAGAAAGGGATACCTCTGGAAAATCTGGTCCTGGATTAGACGATTGGATCAATCAAGTACGCAGTATGCTTGAATCCAACGATGGCAATGCCATTGAGTTTATGGATGATTTCAGAGGGAATTTGTTTAACGACGAAGTATTTGTTTTTACCCCCAAAGGGGATTTGAAGGTGCTTCCCAAGGGGGCTTCTGCACTGGATTTTGCTTTTGAAATTCATACAATGGTAGGGGCCAAGTGCATAGGAGCCAAAGTCAACCAACGGTTGGTTCCGATTAGCTATCAATTAAAAAATGGCGATCAGGTTGAGATCCTTACATCAAGCAAACAGAAGCCTACTGAAGATTGGTTGCAACAAGTAGTTACTTCCCGTTCAAAGGCTAAAATAAAGGATGCGTTACGAGAAGAAAAGAAGTCATCTATTGTAGATGGCAGAGAGATTGTACAGCGCAAATTAAAATCTATGAAATTGGAATTCACCTCAGAGGTAGTCGAGCAAATACGGGCCTACTTTGAGCTGAAGACTGTAAATGAATTTTATTACCGAGTAGGTAGAGGAATCATTGATCCAACCTCAATAAAATCCTTCAAAGATTTTAAAGAGGCTCAAAAAAACAAGTCTAAATCCATCGATAAGGTAAAAGATGAGTCTTCATTTGCCCGAGAAATTAAAACTTTAAAAGGACCAGAGCACGATCAACTACTAATTGGTGAGGACATGGATGTGGTCGATTATAATTTAGCCAAATGCTGCAATCCTATTGCTGGGGATGATGTTTTTGGTTTTGTAACGATCAATGAGGGGATCAAAATTCATCGAACATCCTGCCCAAATGCTTTGGAATTGCTCTCCAATCATGGAAATAGGGTAATCAAGGCGCGCTGGACAAGTCAAAAAGAAATTGCCTTTTTGGCAGGGCTTCAAATCATAGGAACAGATCGAGTGGGGATGATTAATGATTTAACCAAAGTGATTTCAAATGAACTTAAGGTAAACATGCGGTCAATTACGATAGATTCGGATGAAGGGATTTTTGAAGGAATGATTAAATTATATGTGAACAATACCGAACATTTGGATCATTTGATTCAAAACCTTCAACTCATTGATGGGGTGATAAAAGTTTCTCGATTTGATTGAAAGTATCTTTTCACTGGAGTATCCGTTATATTTGAAAAAAATCATCTCCCATGGCGTTGAATTCCTCTCATTTTGAAGAAGTAAAAAAAATATTTACGTCCTATTTAGAGACTCAAAAGCTCAGAAAAACTCCTGAGCGGTATGCGATTTTAGAGGAAATTTACAGCCGTACAGGGCACTTTGATGTAGAAGGACTTTACATCAGCATGAAAAACAAAAACTACCGAGTGAGTAGGGCGACGGTTTACAACACATTAGATTTATTGGTCGAATGTGATTTGGTTACCAAACATCAATTTGGTAAGAATCTAGCGCAATTTGAAAAGTCATACGGATTTAAGCAGCACGACCATTTGATTTGTATAGATTGCAATAAAGTGTTGGAGTTTTGTGATCCGCGCATACAAACTATTCAAACCACCGTAGCTGAGGTGCTGAATTTTCAAGTAGTCCACCATTCGCTCATCTTGTACGGAAAATGCAAGAAAGAAAATTGTCAAAACAAAGCGAACTAATATGAGACTTCAGTATACTCAAAAAAAAGAGGCCACCCGTGTATACCTTTTTATGGAAGGGGATTTGATTGGGGATGAAGTAGGACCAAGGATTGCGGATCTTGTGAGTGATGCGTTAGAAGAAGGGATAAAAACAGTAGTTATTGATTTGAAGCAGGTAAGGTATATCAGTTCCAGTGGTTTGGGCCTATTAATTACCTTGCTCGCAAAAATAAAGCAAGCTGACGGGGAATTGCTGTTAACTGCACCCTCAGAGCAAGTCAAGAAACTCTTATTGATCACGAAATTAAACGGCATATTCAAAGTTTTGGACTCATTGGAGCAGATAGGATTTGCTGGTAATTGACTTGCTTTGGTAGATCTTTTTTAATTTAATCGCACCTCTTAGTAGAATAAAAGTCTGCATTATTTGGTTTTCTTTTGCCTTATCGCAAATTTCGGCCTTTACAAAATCACGAAGTAACACATAGAAATTGCATCAAATGAAAATGGATGTATTGTTAGGGCTCCAGTGGGGAGACGAAGGAAAGGGGAAAATTGTAGATGTGCTTGCTCCTCAGTACGAGGTGGTTGCACGTTTTCAAGGAGGCCCAAATGCTGGTCATACCCTGGAGTTTGATGGCATTAAGCACGTGCTACATCAAATACCATCTGGCATTTTTCGTTCTCAAATTCTGAATATCATTGGAAATGGAGTGGTTTTAGATCCCATCATTCTCAAAAAAGAGATTGAAGCGCTGGAGAAATTCTCCATTGATTACCATAAAAATTTAGTGATTTCAAAGAAGGCAACGATCATCGTTCCAACGCATAAGCTTTTGGATGCAGCCTACGAGCAGTCAAAAGGGGATAAAAAAATTGGATCTACCTTGAAAGGGATCGGGCCTACCTACCAAGATAAAATTGGCCGATCTGCACTCCGGATAGGGGATGTACTTAGCCCTGACTTTAAGGAAAAATATGCAGTGCTATTGGATAAGCACAAATCAACACTTTCTTTTTACAACTATCCTTTGGATGCATTGGAGGAGATGGAACGGCAATTTTTTGAAGCCATTGAATTTGTTAAGACACTTCCTTTAATCGATAGTGAATATGTAGTAAACGAAGCCTTACAGGCAAATAAACGAATTTTGGCTGAGGGTGCACAAGGTTCGCTACTAGATATTGATTTTGGCAGCTATCCTTTTGTGACTAGTTCCAATACGATGACAGCCGGAGCTTGTACTGGTCTTGGGGTTGCTCCTTCCAAAATTGGAGAGGTTTTTGGAATATTTAAGGCGTATTGTACGCGTGTAGGGTCTGGCCCATTTCCTACCGAATTGATGGATAGCACAGGGGAAGAGATGCGTAAAGAAGGAAATGAATTTGGGAGTACCACTGGTAGGCCTAGACGTTGCGGATGGTTGGATCTGCCTGCTTTGAAGTATTCCATCCTGATTAATGGGGTTACCCAGCTATTTATGATGAAGGCGGATGTGCTGAATATTTTTGAAGATATCAAGGTGTGTACGGCCTACAAACTGCCCTCTGGGGAGCAACTTGAAAAGTTGCCGTTTGAAATCAATGAACTTGATATCAAACCAGTGTATAGGACGATGAAAGGATGGAATTGTTCCCTAGAAGGTGTGAGCACCTACGAAGAGTTTCCGGCAGCACTGAAGGATTACGTAACTTATCTGGAAAAGGAGCTGCAAGTGCCCATCAAGTTAGTGTCTATTGGACCAGATCGTACACAAACTATTTTGCGTTAAATAAAAATACATCCCAAATGAAAAGCTCTCGGCTATACCTTGCCAAGAGCTTTTTTTTTAAACCTTACTTCTTTTATTTAGGGTTTTATTTATGGGCATGTGAAGCTATTCTTCAATTTCATTTTTGTGTGTATGTTATTTGGACCCTTGACCCAAGTGTGGGGACAGGTGGGGTTTCCCTATTGTGAAACCTTTCAAACTCCAAATACGCAAGCAACTACTATTTTTGGGGGGGATGCGCAATTGACCGAAGGGGTGTTGCGATTAACGTCCAATCAAACTAATCAACGCGGTCATATTTACCTGGATATTCCTTTCCCTTCCACCTATGGTTTAAAGGCTGAATTTGAATATTTTAGTTATGGTGGAACAGGACAATTTTTAGCAGATGGGTTCACTGTTTTTTTATTTGATGGAGATACACCTGCTTTCAATGCGGGAGGATTTGGAGGGTCACTAGGGTATGCTCCTCGAAACCAAGAACCTGGGCTGTCCAATGCCTATTTGGGGATTGGATTTGATGAATATGGAGGGTTCGGAACGAGTCAACAGGGTCGTTCAGGCTCTTTTTCTGTGGTGGATCAAAATGGAAGGGCGCCTGATGCAATTGTAATAAGAGGTCCCGGAAACCAATTCGAAGGCTACCCTTTTGTGGTTGGACGAAGAACGAATGAAGTGGGGGCTGATAAAAATGGGTTGAATGCAGGAGATCAATTTACAATAAGTTCTGGGGGAGCAGGGACTAGGAGGGTTACAGATCCTGCCTCTCCCGGTTACAGGAAAGTGTTTTTGGAGCTACAGCCCAATGTTAGTGGGCCAGGATTTTTCTTGAAGCTCACGATGGAGGTCACCACCGAACTCAATAAACCTCGAATGGTGACTATTTTTGACGGTGCGTATCAGTTTCCTGCCCCAAAGAATTTAAAGATTGGGTTTTCTGCTTCTACAGGCGGAATGACAAATTTTCACGAAATTCGAAATCTGATTGTGGAAGTTGCGGATGATGAGTCACTTCAAAATCCAGAAGGGGTAGATTTCACAGATAAAGCATCTTGTGCAGGGCA
>JAURGC010000102.1 GCA_030833985.1 Algoriphagus sp.
ATCATATCTACCCGCATTTTCTGCTCATTTTCTTTGATCTCGGCATTCATGACTAAGGCTTCCATACCCCACTTGTCTTTTACTGTATCGCTGAGTTTGATCAAGTTGTCGTGGTAAGGGAGGATTTCTCCAAAGGCAGTGATACCCATGGACCAAGGCCCTGGTTCAGTAAGCGCTTCTTTCATTGGGCCACCTAGCCCAAGTTCGGCTACATCACGACTCCAACCACTACGGCTGGCTCCACCTTGATAGCCAAATCCTCGAATGTAATCTCGCTTATCGCCATTTACATTTCGAAATCGAGGGATGTACAATCCTGTAGGGCGCTTGCCAAAATAGTATTTGTCTTCAAATCCCTCATAGGTACCGCTAGCACCTAGTCGGAAGTGGTGATCCATCACGTTGTGTCCCAATTCTCCGGAACTTGATCCTAGTCCTCCTGGCCAAATATCTGTGGCACTACGCATTAGGATGGCAGTGGAATTGAAGGCAGAGGCGCATAAGAAAATGATTTTTGCAGAGAATTCAATGGTTTCATTGCTTTGTCCATCGATCACTTCTACACCAGTTGCCTTTTGGCTATCCTTATCATAGATCAATCTGCGTACAATGGACCAAGGGCGAAGGGTAAGCTTGCCAGTAGCCATGGCTGCAGGTAGGGTAGAAGCCTGCGTACTAAAGTAGCCTCCAAAGGGGCAGCCTAACGAGCATTTATTACGGTATTGACATCCTGGGCGACCAGGAAGTGGTTGAGTAATGTTGGCAGGTCTACCAATGGTCCAGGTACGTGCTCCTTTGTAATGTTCTTTGATTTTGGCAGCACCGGCTTCTTCCACACAATTCATTGGCATAGGTGGTTGAAACTCTCCATCTGGCAAGATATCGAGTCCATCTTTGGATCCAGAAACACCTATAAACTTCTCAACATAGCTGTACCAAGGGGCAATATCTTTGTAGCGAATCGGCCAATCTACAGCTATCCCATCTTTGGAATTGGCTTCAAAGTCCGTTTCAGACCAGCGATAAGATTGTCTTCCCCAAAGTAGGGAGCGACCACCAACTTGGTAGCCTCTAAACCAGGTAAATGGTTTTTCTTCTACATAGGGAGAGTCACTTTCGTGTGCCCACCAATCTAGATTAAGTTCATTTAGTACATAATCTCGCTTTAGGTTGGGGTGATTAGAAAGCTGCTCTTGGGTTCTTCTGCCTCTGTGAGGCACTTCCCAAGGTGCTAAGGTGGCCGATTTGTAATCTTTTACATGTTCAACCATGGGTCCTCTTTCGAGTAAGAGTACGCGGAGACCCTTTTCGGTTAGCTCCTTTGCAGCCCAACCGCCGCTTATTCCTGACCCAACTACAATTGCGTCATACGCTTCATTTGCCATATTTTGGTCCTTATTTAATAATTATACATCACAAACCTGCACTGCGTGACCAAGTGCAGCAATTTTATCTGCTCCTTTGGGGATAAATTCGTGCGAAACATAGCCTTTGAAACCCGAATCTACAATAGCTTGCATGATAGGAGGGTAATTTATTTCTTGATTTTCATCCAAGTCATTTCTTCCTGGGTTTCCCGCAGTGTGGTAGTGGCCAAAGTACTGATGATTGTTTCGAATAGTACGAATGATATCTCCTTCGTCAATTTGCATGTGGTAGATATCGAAAAGCAGTTTGAAATTTTCGCTACCCACTCGCTTACAAAGTTCAATGCCCCAGGCCGATTTGTCGCATTGGTAATCTTTATGGTCTACGCGACTATTAAGTAGCTCCATGGTGATGACTACTCCGTGTTTTTCAGCTTGACTCAGGATTTTTTTGATACCGATCTCGCAGTTTTTCAATCCAGTCTCGTCGTCCATACCACGTCTATTTCCTGAAAAAGCAATTATATTTTTATAGCCTGCTTTTTGTACCATAGGAATGACTTCCAAGTAGTTTTTTTCTAACTGGGCATGAAATTTCGGTTCATTAAACCCATCTGCGATACTTAGTTCGGCACCGTTGCACATGGAGCAATGGATGTCGTATTTTTTGAGAAGTTCCCAATTGGTAGGTCCAATTAAGTCAATGGCACCCACTCCTACTGACTTGATCTGGGCACAGAGCTCTTCCAAACTTAGTGGGCGCATGGACCAGGCACATACGCCGTGGTTGATATTGCCTTTGAGGGCCAAAGCTTCTTTTTCTTTAAAGTCAAAAGAAGCAAGAGATCCTAGGGTAGCTCCGCCAAGAATCATTTTTTTGAAGGAATCACGTCTTCCTGAATTGAAAGTCATAGAGTGTTGGGATTAGTTTGGGCTATTTATTTTTTCAGCTTTAAATACAATGATGAAAAATAGGGAAACCAAGGCAGAAATCCCAGCAGGGATCAACCAAATCGATTTCCAATCGTGGAGGCCTGATTCTAACAGGTGGTAATTGGAGATTTGGCCTGCTAACCAAAAGCCGACCAGCATCCCAATGCCATACGTAGCTAGGGTAATCAATCCTTGTGCGGACGACTTAAATTTTTTCCCAGCATGGGCATCGGTATAAATTTGCCCACTGACAAAGAAGAAATCGTAGCAAATCCCATGAAGAATAATGCCGCTAAGTAGCATCCAATTACCCGATTCGGCATCGCCAAATGCAAAGAATAGGTAGCGGAGAACCCAGGCAAGCATGGCTACTGCAAGCGTCTTTTTTAAGCCAAATTGGGAAAAGAAAAAGGGAAGTGCTACTAAAAATAGTACTTCAGAGACTTGTCCGAGGGCCATTTTTCCCGTTGAGTTTTCCATGCCTAGCTCGGTCAAAAAAGGGCTGGCATTTTGGTAGTAAAAGGCCAAAGGGATGCAGATTAGGATGGAGGATAGGAAGAAAATGGCGTAGTTCCTGTGTTTGAGTAAGTTCAATGCATCGAGCCCTAAGGCATCTTTAAGCCGAAAAGGACCAGTAGTTTTTGCTTGTGGGGGTGTGGCCGGTAATGAAAAACTGTAAATCCCCAAGATAAGTGAAGCTGTTGCAGCGAGCTTCCAAGTATGTTCAAGTAGGCCATTGGCTAATCCTTCTGGGCTATCCCAGGCAAAGGCAGAAATTAGGATTCCTGCAGCTACCCAACCTAAAGTTCCCCAAATACGAACGGTAGAAAACTCTTTTTCTGGTTGCTGCATTTGATTGAAGGAGATAGAGTTGACCAAGGCAAGAGTAGGCATAAAGAGAATCATATAGCCCAAAAGAAAGGGGAAGAAACTGTTAAAATCAGCTATTTGATGGAGGAGGTAGAGAAGCCCGGCACCAATAAGGTGGATGGAGCCTAGAATTTTTTGTGCTTGAAAATACCTGTCTGCGATAAGTCCTACAAAGAAAGGGGCAAGTATGGCACCAAAGGATTGTGTAGAGAATGCCAAGGAAATTTCTTGGTCATTTGCCTGAATATTGTTGGCGAGAAAAGTGCCCATGGTTACAAACCAGGAGCCCCAGATGAAAAACTCAAGGAACATCATCAAAGAGAGGCGGGTCTTGACAAAAAGGGACATAAGTAAGATTTGGGGCTAGGTGAAGGCTGTTTTTTTAATAAGAAAATTTAAAATTTTAATGTTTTTGCAGTAGTTTACCCATCTTCTTTGAAAATTTAAAGAAAGGATCTAAAAAGATTTGTCGCAGCCGTTCATAAAGGGTTCTGGCAGTTGGTCATAAAATCACTTTTTTTAGATAGAAAAGCATGAAATTTAAATAAAATCCTGTTAAATCACTCAACCTAAAATCCAATCTAATCAAGTACCCATGTCGACTACAGCAAAATTGAAACTTGGCCTCGTAGGAGGTGGTCCTGGCTCATTTATTGGCGCTATTCATTTGAATGGCGCGTTAATGGACGGAATGTTCGAATTGGTTTGTGGAGCATTTAGTTCAGATCCAGCCAAATCAAAGCAAAAAGGTGCAGAACTTCGACTTGACCCTTCCCGTGTGTATGGAAGCTATGACGAGCTATTTGCCAAAGAATCTCAGCTACCCGAGGGAGAGCGAATGGATGTGGTGGCGATCGTTACCCCTAACAATATGCATTTTGATCCTACGGTAAAGGCATTGCAACATGGATTTCATGTGGCTTTGGACAAGCCATTGACACTAAACTACAAAGAAGCTCGGGAGTTGTATCACATCGTAAACCAGTCCAAGCAACGGTTTTTGCTTACGCATACCTACACGGGCTATCCGATGATCAAGCAGGCCAGACAAATGGTCCAAGATGGAAAGATCGGAAAAGTAAGAAAGGTCTACGTAGAATATCCACAGGGCTGGTTGTACAAACTCCTAGAAACTGAAAATAACAAGCAAGCAGCCTGGCGGACAGACCCTAAAAGAAATGGTTTGGCTGGCTGCATGGGTGATATTGGTACGCATGCCTTCAACATGGCAGAGTACGTGACTGGCGAAAAAGTGTCCCATCTTTGTGCCGATTTATACATCAAAATTGCTGGTCGACCCATCGATGACGATGGGGTGGTCCTGCTTCGATTTGAAAATGGAGCATCCGGGGTATTGATGGCTTCTCAAACCGATACTGGTTGTGAAAATAATCTCAAAATTCGTGTATATGGTGAAAAAGGAGGCTTGGAATGGGAGCAGGAATTGAATAACTCTTTGACCGTAAGGTATCCAAATGAACCGGCACAAATCTTCCGAGCAGGAACAGGCTACCTAGGCTCTTTGGCACAAGAAAATACACGTACTCCAGCAGGCCATCCTGAGGGCTATGTGGAAGCTTTTGCCAATTTGTACCGCAACTTTGCACGTTGCCTTTATGCAGATCGGGAGGGGGCCACACCCAAATGGGAATGGGAAGACTATCCTGGTATCGAAGATGGTATTCGAGGGATGGCATTTATAGACCATGTCTTGCGTAGCACAGAGTCAGACCAAAAGTGGACTCCATTTATTGTAGAGAAATAAGGTGATTAACCGTAATTTCAACAGGGGATTAAAAGAAGCAAATGAACTAAAGCGAATAATCGTTCAAAGCCCATAGGCAGTCCCCGGTTCACGGCACACCTAATTCAACTTCAAAATTTGATTTCTCTGGTTACCAGCGAAGAAAGTGGAGAATTATAAAATAAATTCAACTTCTAAATCATTTACTAAGTCGTATGAAAACAATCAAAGGCCCGGGTATCTTTTTGGCACAATTTGCCGGAGATGCAGCCCCGTTCAATAACTTAAAAAATATCAGCCGCTACATGGCGGACTTGGGATACAAAGCTGTGCAAATTCCCTCTTGGGACGCACGAATGATCGATTTGCAAAAGGCGGCCGAAAGCAAAACCTATGCGGATGAAATCAAAGGGATTGTGACTGAAACAGGCATGGAAATTTCCGAATTGTCTACGCACCTGCAAGGACAGTTGGTGGCGGTACATCCAGCTTACAATGAACTATTTGATGGGTTTGCACCAGCAAACCTCAAGGGAGACTTAAAAGGAAAGTCTGCCTGGGCTACCCAGCAACTAAAGTATGCGGCGCAAGCCTCCGCTAATTTGGGGCTCAATGCACATGCGACCTTCTCTGGTGCCTTGATGTGGCACACCGTCTATCCATGGCCACAGCGACCTGCGGGATTGGTGGAGACTGGATTTACAGAATTAGCCAAGCGATGGCTGCCCATCTTGAATGCCTTTGATGAAGTAGGCGTGGACGTTTGTTACGAGCTTCACCCGGGAGAGGATTTGCACGATGGGATTACCTTTGAAATGTTTTTGGAGAAAGTGGGAGGCCATAAGCGCGCCAACATTCTGTATGACCCAAGCCATTTTGTGTTGCAGTGCTTGGATTACCTACAATTCATTGACTTTTATCATGACCGAATCAAAATGTTCCACGTCAAGGATGCGGAGTTTAATCCTACCGGCAAGCAGGGAGTTTATGGTGGATTTCAGGGCTGGGTAGAGCGTGCGGGTCGATTTAGATCTTTAGGTGACGGGCAAGTTGATTTTGCAGGAATATTTAGTAAACTTTCGCAGTACAATTTCAGTGGCTGGGCCGTGTTGGAGTGGGAGTGTGCCATCAAGCATCCAGAGCAGGGTGCTGCAGAAGGTGCACCATTCATTGACTCGCATATTATCCAAGTTACTGAAAAGGCTTTTGATGACTTTGCCGGGACAGGTGCAGACGAGGCATTTAATAGAAGAGTATTAGGAATTTAAATCGATAACCAAATCAAACCAATGAAACTAAATTTTCTTACAACGAGTATAGTAGTCCTTGTGGCAGGTTTTGCCTTTTCGTGTGGAGGGGGTGAAAAAGCAGCAGAATCGAATACTGAAGAAACTGCTTCAGTAGAAGCCGCCCCTGTGGAGGTTTCTCTAGAAGATAAATACAAAGACGATCCGGTGTATATCAAGGGATTGGAAAAAGTAAAGGGGTCCGATTGTACCGGTTGCCACCAAATAGAACGGAAGTTGATCGGTCCTGCCTATGCAGATGTGGCTGCCAAATACGAGAATACCGAGGCGAATGTGGCCATGCTTGCCCAGAAAGTAATTGCTGGTGGTGTAGGTGTTTGGGGTGAAATTCCCATGGCTGCCCACCCAAATTTGACTGAAGAGGATGCAAGCGATATGGTGCGCTATATTTTACTTTTAAGAAAATAAGCCATGAAAATTAAAGTCATCGCACTTTTAATTGGTGCCGCAATTGGGATGGCCTTTATCGAGGCGCCCAAACCTGAAAAGGAACTGATTCCTACGCAAATTAAAGCGCAGGGGGAATGGACTCCACTTTTTGATGGGAAGTCCTTTGAAGGCTGGTCCAAGTACGGAGGTGGGGCCGTAGGTAAGGCTTGGAAAATCGAAAATGGTGAATTGTACCTTGATGCAGCGAATAAAGCAAATTGGCAAAAAGGAGATGCAGGAGATATTGTAACGAATGAAGAGTTTGAAAATTTTCATTTTAAGTACGAGTGGAAGATCGCTCCAAACGGAAATAGTGGAGTGATTTTTCTAGTGCATGAGGCCAAAGAATTTCCTTACCCTTGGCAAACTGGCCCTGAGATGCAGGTCCTAGACAATGCAGGACATCCAGATGCAAAGATCATCAGCCATAGAGCAGGTGATTTGTACGATTTGATTGTGAGCAGTCAGGAGACTGTCAAGCCAGTTGGAGAGTGGAATCAGGCTGAGATCAAAATCAACCAAGGAAAGTTAGATTTCTATTTAAATGGGGTGAATATCGTCTCAACGCAGCTCTTTACTCCTGAGTGGGAGGCGCTAATCGCGAAGAGCAAGTTCAAAAGCATGCCTGGATTTGGAAAGTACAAAAAGGGCAAAATTTCCCTACAGGATCACGGGGATTTGGTGTATTTCCGTAATTTGATGATCAAGAAATTGTAGGTTATACTTGCCTGCCTACGGTAGGTAGGTCTGTGGCAGGCAGACCGAAGTGATAAGTACAATGGATCAGTCTTCTATTTAGCCACATAGCACATAGGATTTTATTTTCTATGTGTTTATGTGGTTTTTTTTAAGCAAGGCAGGCAAGTTGGTTCGGAAAGTAATTTCAATTCCTAAAGGGAATCCGTCACTTGTTACTTAACCTGGCTGCTGCAGGCAGGTACTGGGCACATCGTACCCTTTACCTCACAAGCGAGTAACGTCTTCTTTTTTGATGTAGGCGATCTGTTCCTTCCATTCGATCTCATACCAAATGTCCTTAGAGGATTTAATTTTCACTCGATGGCCTGGCTCTACTAGATCTATAAAATCACCTGCTGCTGTTGGTTTGGATCGAATCAAGGTTGGGCTAGAAGTAACTAGTCCAGTGGAGGGACCATTTAAAAAGTTGTTGGTTAAGAAAATAAGCACAATCAAAAGGATGGAAGGCCAGTAAAACCGAGCTTCAGTTAATTTTTTTCCTTGTGACCAAAGGACGATAAGTGACAAAATCAGAAATAGGGTGAGTGATCCCACCAAAATTTCCTTGTACTCGACCAGAAAAAGTACAAATCGCATGCCGTCACTCACTTCGTAACCTACAAGCTGGGCTTGACCGGTCAGTGTTTTTATTTTGGAAATAGTCTGAGGGTTTGGGCTTAAATCGTAGTATTTACTAAGGTAGAGGGTAGCACGTTCGCTATCTCCAATTCCTTCTGCAATGAAGGTCATTTTGAGCAGCATGGACGGGGAATAGATGCCAGAATTGAAATTTACCTCGTAAATCTCCATTGCTTCCTTGTAGCTTTGCTGGTTAAACAAAGAATCTGCAATCAATAATCTAGGTACATCGGCCTGACAATGAATGCTTTGCAATAGTAATCCAAAAAATATGGAAACTTTTATGAGAAAGATGGATTTGATTCTTGGCATTTAGAATTCAGAGTCATAAATTTGCAGTCCAATTACGGCAATGAGTTTTCAAAAAGCAAGTTCATTTAACCGAAATTAAATAACCGATTCCGTAGCTCAGCTGGTAGAGCAATACACTTTTAATGTATGGGTCCTGGGTTCGAATCCCAGCGGGATCACAAAATTAACTCGCAGGGAGTTAAAGAAAGTTTCGGGGTGTAGCGTAGCCCGGTATCGCGCCACATTTGGGATGTGGAGGTCGTAGGTTCGAATCCTGCCACCCCGACTTTATTAGACTAGGAATAGTCACTGGGTCCTGTAGCTCAACTGGATAGAGCAACTGCCTTCTAAGCAGTAGGTTTCAGGTTCGAGTCCTGACCGGATCACTATAAAAAGCGGAAAGACCTTCCGCTTTTTATTTTGAA
>JAURGC010000120.1 GCA_030833985.1 Algoriphagus sp.
CAAATCCAGGTTTTGGACGATAGCACGGATGAAACTTCAGATCTGGTTCAAGCCAAGTTATTGGCTTATCCAACCGTCAATTTTCAATACCTCCACCGCACCCACCGGCAAGGATTTAAGGCGGGGGCATTGCGAGAGGCTTTGTCTTCTGTAGAAGGAGAGTTTATTGCCATTTTTGATGCGGATTTTGTGCCAGACCCTGATTTTCTGATCAAGGCCTTGCCCTATTTTTCTTCGTCTCAGGTGGGTATGGTACAGAGTCGTTGGACGCACCTCAATCAGAATTATTCCATCCTCACGCAACTTCAAGCCTTTGCTTTGGATGCCCATTTCTTGATTGAGCAGTCGGGGAGAAACCAGCAAGGGGCCTTTATTAATTTCAATGGGACGGCAGGAATTTGGAGGAAAAGTTGCATTCTGGACGCAGGAAACTGGGAGGATGATACGCTCACCGAGGATTTGGATTTGAGTTACCGAGCGCAACGGAAAGGCTGGAAGTTTGTGTACCGACCCGAAATCGAATCCCCTGCGGAACTGCCTCCAATTCTTTCGGCAATCAAATCCCAGCAATTTCGATGGACCAAGGGAGGAGCAGAATGTGCGGTCAAGCATGCAGGGAAGGTATTCAGAGAAAATCATTCGCTAGGAATTAAGTTTCATGCCTTTGCCCATCTTTTCAATTCCACCATTTTCATAGCCATTTTAGTGACAAGTTTCTGTAGCATCGGACTCTGGTGGGGAGTACAGGTAAGGGTGATTCCACTGGCCCTTTTTTGGGCTTCAGGGATTTCCATGCTGGGTTATGTACTGGTGGCGGCGGTCTATTTGGTTTCTTACCTTACCGCACAACCCAATTCTTGGAAGTCAATTGTCGAAGCTATCTGGAAGTTGCCCCTCTTTTTTTCGGTTTCCATGGGTTTAGCCTTACACAATTCCCTGGCTGTACTAGAAGGCTTGACTGGTAAAAAATCTCCCTTCGTTCGTACCCCTAAATTTAATTTGGGATCGGGAAGTGCTTCACTTCAATTCAATGAATACTCTCTTCATTCCTTGCCGACCAGTACCTGGCTGGAAGGGGGATTGGGGTTATTATTTGTTGGAATGGTTGTAATGGGAATCGCCTATGGTAATTTCCTATTTCTTCCCTTTCATGGGCTTTTGGCTTTGGGGTATAGTCTTGTTTTTTTTTCCTCTTTCCGTACACATTAATGAAGGCGATGGATACCCTTACAATTGTGGATGTCATCATCCCTGCTTTCAATGAGGAGAAGTCCATTGCCAAAGTGCTAGGGGAGATTCCTGCACTCGTCAGACATGTAGTGGTTGCCAATAATAATTCCACCGATCGTACCGCTGAAGTGGCATCTACAGCAGGTGCTCAAGTGGTGTTTGAGCCACAAAAGGGCTACGGAAAGGCTTGTTTGACAGCTATGGATTGGATCAAACAGCAAGAAATTCAACCTGATATTGTGGTGTTTTTAGATGGGGATTACAGTGATTATCCCGAGGAATTGGAGTTGCTGATTGCACCTATTGCTTCCGGAAAGGCCGACTTTGTATTAGGCTCTCGTTCCTTGGGTCAGCGTGAAGTTGGCTCCATGACAATTCCCCAAGTTTTTGGCAATGGGCTAGCTATTACGCTTATGCGTTGGATGTATGGGGCCAAATTTTCAGATTTAGGGCCTTTTCGTGCCATTCATTGGAAAAAACTGCTTGGCTTGGGAATGGTGGATCAGAATTTTGGATGGACCATTGAAATGCAAATCAAGGCACATCAAGCAGGATTGAGATATAGGGAACTTCCCGTTCGTTACCGAAAGCGAATAGGAGTTTCCAAGGTAAGCGGTACCCTAAAAGGGGTTATTGGCGCCGGATATAAAATTATTTTCACGATATTTAAGTATTGGAGACCTTAAATTGAGTTGAATTTGATTGTTTCCATTATCCAAGTAAGCAATGTTCCGACTAAACTCCCTTTCACGTTTATTTATTCTTTTAGGAGTCACAGTACTGATAGCCTGTGCACCAGAAAATCGTGAAGGAGTGGAGGAAACTCAATTTGCAAGTTACTGGTACCAAGGTACTGCCGAAGTCAACGTTTTTGACTTAGAGCAAAGTAGGTATGGGGAAGTCCGTCCGGGCAAGGCAGTGCTAATTTTTGTAACCGAAGATTTTTCCAAAAGCAAACAGGTCAAGTTGGACGCTCCTGAGGAAAGGCCTTCCGATGCGCAAAAAGTGCTCAAGTTGAATATGACCCGTGATTTTGTAACAGGAATTTATCCTTACCACACCATGCTTTCGGTATTTACGCCCGTGTATGCCGATAGTCCGGCCCCAAAATTGACTGCTACGGTCACCGAGTGGTGTGGGCAGTCCTTTACCCAACTCAATTACAAGTCAGGAAAATATACCGTAAGGCAGTTTTCCTATTTTGAATCCGAGGGGGATTTTGAATCCAAACTGAATGGACAAACAGAAGAGGAGCTTTTTACTTTGATTCGACTTCATCCCGACCTTGTTCCTCTTGGAAATGTAACGCTTATCCCTAGTCTGATTTTTCAACGTTTTGCCCATATTCCCTTGAAAGGGGAGCAGGCAACCATCTCACGCAAATCCTTGGGATCGGACCAAGCTGAAGTGAAGGTAGTGTATGGGGAGATTGGTAGAACGGTTTTGATTCGCTACCAGCAACTATTTCCATACGAGATTACTGGATTTACGGAAATATGGACTAAAGAAAATGGGCAGCAGGAAGTGACTACTGCTACGCGTAAGCACTTGAGGCAGTTGCCGTATTGGAAACAAAACGAGCAAGTATTTGAATCCCTGCGGAAGGAATTAGGACTTTGAATGATTCGGTAAAAAAAGGGTTCAAAGTTGCTTCAGTCGTTTTATTGGCTGGGGCTCTAGTGCAATTAGCGCAGGTTCCTAGGGAAAATTTTGGATTGACATTTCTCTTATTCACTCTTGCATTTGGAGGATTGCTAGGTAGTTACTTACTCTCGGGTAAGCAGGTTGATTTCAAGAGACTGCTTCTACTGGGCATAGTTTTAAGGGGATCCATTTTCTTTTTTGGTCCTAATTGGTCGGAGGATGGAGCGAGATTTTTGTGGGATGGGGAGCTTCTACTTCAAGGTCAGAATCCTTATCTCTTAACTCCCATGCAAGTACTTGAGCAACAAGGGGAAGGAAGCGGGTTACATGCACAGCTTTTCCAAGTATTGAATTCTCCAAACTACTATTCGGTTTATCCTCCTCTCAATCAAGCCCTATTTTGGTTTGGAGCATTGGCGGCAAAGGGGAGTGTTGAGCAAGGATATCTTATCCTTCGATCCCTGCTCCTATTGGGAGAGATTGGTGTTTTTTACCTGCTATGGGGTTTAGTGGTTCGATTCCAACTTCCACAGAAACAAATCATTTTGTATTGGTACAATCCTTTGGTGATCATGGAGGTAGTGGGTAACCTGCATTTTGAAGGGTTTGTACTCTTATTTTTACTTACCACACTTCTAAGTTTATCTAGGCAAAGGCTTGGATGGTCAGGTGCTTTTTGGGGATTAGCTGCAGGAATAAAATTGCTCCCTTTTCTGCTTGCTCCCGCATTTTTCTTTTGGAAGGGGATTCGATTTTCAACTCGGTTTTGGGGCATGGCAGTAGGAGTTTTAGTCTTGGTATTTCTCCCGCTTGTTTATTGGGATTCATGGGGAAATTTCTTTCAAAGCCTGCAACTCTACCAAGGGAAATTTGAGTTCAATGCTTCGCTGTATTATTTGTTTCGAGCGCTAGGCTATGAACTCGCAGGTTTCAATACCATTTGGTACCTGACGAAAGTTGGAATGGTCATCACCCTTCTTGGAGCAATTTTGCTCTCCTGGAAGCATTCAAATGCCTCACTCTTCGAAATTCCAGGTGTCTGGGTACAACTTTACTTATTGTTCTTCTTATTTCAACCAGTAGTACATCCTTGGTACATATTGCCAGGATTAGGATTGTCTATCCTTTCGCGCCAATGGACCTTTTTCCTTTGGTCATTTGGAGCGATTTTTTCTTACCAGGCTTACAGCCAAAACCCAGTTCAGGAACAACCGTTATTTTTAGGTTTTGAATATGGATTGGTGTTGCTTGGCCTTTACTTGGATTATTTTCGAAAGAAAGAACTCTTAACTTAGTTGGATGAAAAATTCGACATTGTTTTTTGTAATTCTAATTGTATGGACGGCATGTACGCCAAGTCCAGAAGAGGAGGCGCTAGATCTTTTGGAAAAGTCCATAGAAGCACATGGAGGCAAGGAGGGTTGGGAGAACTTGAAAGGAATCAAATTCCAAAAATGGACTAGAATGTTGGATATGGAAGGGAATGTTGAATCCGAATTGGATCAATCGCATGAGTTTCGATTTAGCCCACGATTTGAAGGAAAAATCAGTTGGGTCAAGGATAGCCTTGTGCATTCGATGACATGGGATGGTGCAGACTTTCGCTATCAGATGGGAGTGAATGAGATTTTGAATGCTGATTTTTTAGCATCAAAAAAGAAAGATTTTGATGCTGCCTTTTACACTGTGGCGCAGCCTTGGAAGTTGCTCGACAAGGGTGGTAAACTCATTTATGAGGGGAAAAAGACGCTCGAAAATGGAACGGAAGTAGAATCCATTCGCGTAGATTATGGCACAGATTCAGATACTTGGTGGTACTTTTTTGACCCTGTTACTTACTTGATGGTGGGCAATGAGGTGCAATTGAAAGATCATAGAAGTTTGGTTTACGATCTAGCTACCGAGCAGGGGGATCCATTGTTGTTTCATGGCAAACGAGAAAGCTGGCGGGTGGATGATTCTGGGAATCGCTTGTTTCTTCGGGCCGAGTACCGTTATTCAAACTTTGAATTGGAGTATTGATGCCAGGTTTTTGGATTCTATTTAAAAGAATTTATTCATTTAAAATATGTCAGCTATGAAATTGGGTTTATTCAGCTTAGGTGTTTTTTCACTTTTGTTTTTAGGAGTTTCCTGTGCTTCCAGAACAGAGGCAGAAAAAATCATTGATTCAGCTATTGCTGCTTATGGAGGTGATCTTTACGAAAAAACAGCCATCACCTTCGAGTTTAGAGGGACAAGTTATTCCATTTTTAAGTCACCAACAGCCTTTGAATACAGTAGGGAATTTACCGACTCCACGGGACAGGTGGTAGACATTTTAAATAATGAGGGTTTTACGCGGAAGGTCAATGGAATGGGGATCGATACCTTAACTGAAGAGCGGATTGGAGCCTTTTCTCGATCAGTCAATTCGGTGGCGTACTTTGCTTTTTTGCCCTATGGGCTCAATGATGAAGCAGCCATCAAAACATACTTAGGTCAAACCACTATTAAGGGTAAGGATTACCACCAAGTTAAAGTGACTTTTCAAGCAGAAGGTGGTGGAGAGCATTTTGAAGATGAGTTTTTATATTGGTTTGGAGTAGAGGATTTTTTAATGGATTACCTAGCCTACAGTTACCACACCGATGGAGGTGGGGTACGAATGCGTGAAGTTCGGGAGGCGCGCGAAGTTGGTGGGATACGTTTTCAGGATTATATCAACTTAAAGGCTGAGAGCAAGGATACTCCTCTGGATTCTATGCAGTATTTGTTTGAAAAAGGGGAATTGGAGAAGCTTTCAGAAATTAATTTGGAAAATATCCGTACTGTCGTTATTCCAAAAAACTAAGTTAGGGCTTCTTTTTTGGATTGGCGGTAAGGACTTTTTTTGATTTTTTAGTAACTAGGGATTGAAAACCCAAAAAAGCAGACCCCTATGAATCGTAGAAGAGAATTTTTAAAGACCACTGGACTAGCAGGTCTAGGGCTATTTGGTGCTGGAAGCAGCTTGGCCGATTCCATGAAGGTATTGCCATTGGAGGCATCCTATGGAGCTTCTCGAATGCAGTCATTCAACATGTCGGGCTTTGCTGCCCCTAAACTAGCTACCGTACGTGTAGGGATAGTAGGTTTGGGCATGCGTGGACCTGGGGCAGTGGATCGCCTAAGCAAAATTGAAGGAGTAGAGATCAAGGCCTTGTGTGACCTACTTCCTGAGCGTGCGGAAAAGGCTAAAAAGTCTTTGGAAGGAACTATCCATACTCCTGAATTGTATTCGGGTTCGCCCTATGCATGGAAGAAAATGTGCGAGCGCCCCGATTTAGATTTGATTTACATTGCCACTCCTTGGGAGTGGCATACCCCAATGGCAGTGTATGCCATGGAATCAGGCAAACATGCTGCCGTGGAGGTGCCTGCAGCTCGAACCTTGGAAGAATGCTGGCAATTGGTTGAGACTTCTGAGCGTACCAAAAAGCATTGCATGCAGTTGGAAAATTGCTGCTACGATTTCTTTGAGTTGATGACTTTGAAGATGTCTCGAGAGGGATTTTTTGGCGATGTTGTGCATGTTGAGGGGGCGTATATCCACGATTTGGTTTGGCTTAATTTTGATAAGGACAAGGGATACCAGGGTATGTGGCGACTGAAGGAAAATTTCCGAAATGGCAATCTTTATCCCACCCATGGACTTGGTCCTATCTGTCAGATTTTGAACATCAACCGTGGGGATCAGATGGATTATTTGACTTCTTTGTCTTCGAATGATTTTCAGATGCAAAAGAAAGCGAAGGAGCTCGCTCAGCAAGACTCTTTTTGGAATGGCTATGCGGAAAAGACCTATCGTGGCAACATGAATACCACAGTGGTAAAAACTAAACTTGGGAAAAGCATTGTAATTCAGCACGATGTGACCTCACCGCGCCCATATTCTCGTTTGCATGTGGTGAGTGGGACCGAAGGCTATGCTCAGAAGTATCCTGATCAAAAAGTGGCAAAAGGTCACAGTTGGATGAAGGAGGATGAAATGATGGAACTCAAAGAAAAATATACGCCTGAGATTGTTCAAAAGGTAGGCGAGCTAGCCAAGCAAATTGGTGGGCATGGAGGTATGGACTTTATGATGGACTGGAGATTGATTGATTGTTTGCGCAATGGGCTACCCTTGGATCAGGATGTGTACGACGCAGCATTGTGGAGTTGCATTACCCCGATGAGTGAGTGGTCGGTGGCCAACCGTTCTAATTCCATCGATATCCCTGATTTTACCGGAGGTCACTGGAAAACTAATGCGCCTGTTGAGATCACCTTGAAGGGTGGAGGAACGAC
>JAURGC010000216.1 GCA_030833985.1 Algoriphagus sp.
TCTGTCTCTAAGTCAAAACCAAGTACTAATAAAGCAGTAAGTACTCTGCCTTCACCAATCAAAGGGGAGTCGGTAGCTACTCCAACTCCTGTAAAGGAAGAAGAAAAACCTACTGCTCAAAAAGTGGAGGAACAGCCCAAAATTGATCAAAGAGCGATATTTGGATCAGGAGGTAAATCAGGAAAAGAGACAATTCCAAGTAGCGGTTTGGGTCAAGGAAATACGTCAACGGCAGGAGATCAGGGAAAACCAACGGGAACGGTGGATGGTAGGGCTTTGCAAGGCTCCGGTTTGGGGAATGGAGCCGCCAGTGGTGCGGGCTATAGTCTGGATTTAGCGGGTTGGGAGTTTGCGGCAAAGCCTAGCATCAATGACCGAGTCTCTACTCGAAATGGACGAATTGTTTTTAAGATTACAATCGATGGCTCGGGGAAAGTCATCCAATCCTTGCCTCTGGAATACAATGTGTCAAATGAAGTGTTGGCCTATTACCGTCAGGTAGTCAATCAATTGGATTTTAAAAAATCTGGGGGGGCAGCAGCAGATTTTTCGAGTGGAAAAATCACCTTTGTGATCAAGGTGGACTAAACATGACTTACCAAGAGACCCTGGATTACCTTTTTAATGCACTACCCATGTTTCAACGGGTGGGAGCACCTGCTTACAAGGCCGATTTGACGAATACAGTTGCACTTTGTGCCCATTTGGGTAATCCCCAAAATCTATTTAAATCCATCCATGTAGCGGGAACAAATGGCAAAGGGAGTACTTCTCACTCCTTGGCGGCAGTTTTTCAAGCGGCAGGTTACAAAACTGCCCTGTACACCTCTCCACATTTGAAGTCTTTCACCGAACGGATTCGAATTAATGGGAAAGAAATCAACAAGGATGATGTAGTTCAATTTGTGGCTACCAACAAGAATTTTTTAGATCAATTGCAACCTAGTTTTTTTGAGATGACCGTGGGCTTGGCCTTTTGGTATTTTGCAAAGGAAGCCGTAGACATTGCAATCATTGAGGTAGGTATGGGAGGTCGATTGGATAGTACTAACGTGATTTCTCCTGAACTTTGCCTCATTACCAATATAGGTATGGACCACACCCAGTTTCTTGGAGACACCCTTCCCTTGATTGCAGGAGAAAAGGCAGGCATTATCAAGGAGGGTGTACCCGTAATTATTAGTCATTCCCAAAATGAAACCCAATCCGTATTTATCCAAAAGGCTGCCGCAATGCAATCCGAACTTATTTTTGCCGATCAAGTATGGCAGGTAAAAAAAATCCAAGCGGAATATCAGGATAGTTCACGAAATACCAGATTTCAAGTACGGGGTAGAGACCAAGATTTTGAACTAGAATTTGGCTTGGGAGGTGATTACCAGCGGTTTAATTTGCCAGGAATTTTGGAATCGGTGGAACAAATGAGGAACCAAGGCTGGTCTAATCTAAGCAGGAAAGCACTTCATTTGGGCTTGGCAGGTGTTTCAGAACTAACAGGCCTAAAAGGGAGGTGGCAGATTTTGCAGACCCGACCACTCATTATCGCCGATACTGGCCACAACGAAGCTGGGATCCTAGAGGTGGTAGCTCAACTTAAAAAATATCCCTATTCCCGTCTTTGGATGGTAGTAGGAATGGTTCAAGATAAAGATATTTCCAAGGTATTGGACCTACTTCCCAGTGAGGCTAATTACTTGTTTTGTCAACCAAAGATTCCTCGTGCCTTAGCTGCTGAGATCTTGGCAACTAAGGCAAGAGAAAAAGGATTGCAGGGACAAGTGATTCCAAAGGTTTCAGATGCTTTGGAATTTGCACAAAAAAATGCTTCAACAGATGACCTGATATTTATTGGAGGCAGTACTTTTGTGGTCGCAGAAATAAATGACCTCTGATGAGTAGAAAAAAACTGGTTCGCTTCGCACAAAATGAGGCCAATCCCAATGTAGTACAGGCAGGTAAGCCTATTTTTGAGCAGATTAAAGGGAGGTGGAATGTACTTCAATTTCAAATTGAACAGCCTCTAGTGGTTGAATTGGCCTGTGGAAGGGGGGAGTTTACCTTGGGTCTTGGACGCCAATATCCCAACCAAAACTTTATTGGTGTAGATATCAAAGGAAGTAGAATTTGGAAGGGGAGTTCTACGGCAACAGCCGAAGGCATTCCTAACGTAGCTTTTTTGCGAACTCAAATTCAACAATTAGACAGCTTTTTTGCGCCTGGTGAAGTAGCTGAACTATGGATTACCTTTCCCGATCCATTTCCTCGAGATGGAGATGAAAAGCGACGATTGACCTCAACCAGATTTTTGGATATGTACAAGCAAATTGTAAAGGAGGGAGGGATTATTCACTTTAAAACAGACAATACTGCCTTATTCGAGTATACTCAGGAAGTTTTAACTTTCCGCAAAGATTGCAAAATCATATTTTCTACCGCAGACTTCTATGAAAGTGAATTGCGAGATGCTCATTACGGTATAAAGACTCGATACGAGAAGATTTTTTCCGATAA
>JAURGC010000155.1 GCA_030833985.1 Algoriphagus sp.
CGGCAATTGAAGTTGGGGCAAATTATAGGTTTACGATTTGCAAGCGACGAAGAGCTCCTAGGCTTGATGGACCGGGCAATTGCTGATAAATTAACCTCCAAAGAAATAAAACAACAAGTAAAGAATTGGAAAGGTGATTACATTCGTGTGTAATCAGTCGAAGAGCCCTTTTAAAATTGCCTCCTTCAAAAGTCCCTGAAATTGATCTTGGGCTTTATTTTTGTAAGTTGGATCTGAAAAATTTAAGGGAGGTAATTCCAAGAACACATCAAATTCAGAAGTTAAATCTCCATGACTAGAGGCAATCAACCCTATTTTTTTACCCAGATTTTGAGCGAGATTTTTTAATTCATAACAGGCTTTCCCCTCCTCACTCTGGCTATCGTATTGCCCTTCTCCAGTGATTATCCAATCTGCCCATCCTACTTTATCCCGGAGATTTACTTGCTCAAAAAAATAGGAAGAACCAAATTCAATTTGACAAGGAAAAAAGAAGTCTAATCCCATGGCTATACCACCCGCAGCACCAAATCCAGGTAAATCTTTCCAATGCTCAGGAAGAGATTTTTTCACTAAAAGATTGAAAAAATCAGATGTGATTTTTTCAGTTTTTTCCATATCATCTAAGCGGAGCCCTTTTTGAGGGCCAAAAATTTGAACAGCACCCTTGGGACCAAAAAATGGGTTTTTAACATCGCAAAGGAAGGTGAATGAAAGATTAGGCAGTTTCAATGGCCGTTGAATATGCTTACATGCCGCCAAAAAATCAGGACAAAATGCAGGAAGTTCCCTCCCATGGTCATCCAAAAACAAAAAGCCTAAAGCTTGGAGAATACCCGCTCCCAAATCAATGGTTGCTGATCCACCCAATCCTAAAACTATTTGATTGGCTCCCTGCTTAAGGGCTTCTTGAATCAATATTCCAGTACCATAAGTAGAAGTCCAGCTCGTGTTTCTTTCCTCAACCTCTAGGTTAGCCAATCCAGAACACGTGGAAACATCCAAGTAGGCCACCTTTTTGGACTCTTCCCAGCCAAAATATCCTTCCATTGGATGCCCAATTGCATTCAACGATAGACACTTAATACTTGGGATTCCCAAGGAAGCACACAATAAATCACAAGTTCCATCTCCTCCATCTGCAAGGGGCTGAACTTTCAATTCAGCTTTTGGATAGGTTGTTTCCAATTGCTCCTGAATATACCTCGAAGCTTCAAGAGCAGTTAACGTTCCTTTGAATGCATTGGGTGCAATCAAGAATTTCATAATTCCTTCATTCTTGCAAAATAATCCTTTGCAGCTGCTTTTACTTTTGGAGCAAGATACAAGGCAGCAATCATATTTGGGAATGCCATCACGGCATACATTCCATCCACTAAACTCACCACTACATCTAAAGATGCTACTGCGCCTACTACTATAGTAATCAAGTAAAAGTAATTGTAATAGTTTGCCTTATCGGCTCCAAATATGTAATTCGCACATTTGTTCCCATAATACGAATAGGTAAACATGGTAGAAAGTGCAAATACCAAGACAGAGAGCATCAATAAATATTTTCCCACACCAGGGATTCCAAGTTCAAAAGCAGCCAATGTAAGTTTTACCCCATCATTTTCAGTGGTTTCCCAGACTCCTGTGAGTAAAATAGCCAAAGCAGTAAGCGTACATACGACTATGGTATCAATAAATGGGCCTAGCATCGCAATTAGTCCTTCACGAATAGGCTCCTTGGTTTTTGATTGTCCATGTACCATTGGAGCCGTACCAATCCCTGCTTCATTTGAAAATGCCGCTCTCCGTGCGCCAATAATTATTACGGAGCCAATAGCACCACCCAAAACTGCATTTCCTGTAAAAGCATCCACTACAATTAGCTGCAGCATGGCTGGAATATTTTCTACATACTGAAAAACGATGAGAAGAATGGTCACAAAGTAAATAGCAACCATGACTGGGACCATTTTTGAAGCCACTGCAGCAATCCGTTGGATTCCTCCCAATATGACCACTGCCGTTAATACCATCATCACTACTCCAATGATCCAGCTATTTCTGGAGGCTGCTTCTGCCGTATCCGGCTCCAAAACCACTGCTTGAATTACAGCAGTCAATTGATTGGCTTGGAAAATAGCTAACAATCCAATCACCCCTGCAATAGAAAAAATATAAGAAAGAAACTTCCATTTTTTTCCCATTCCCTGATCAATGACGTACATAGGTCCACCTTGAATTACCCCAGCAGAATCTTTTCCTCGGTACATAATGGCCAAACTGCACGTATAGTACTTGGTAGCCATTCCCATAAATGCAGCCACCCACATCCAAAAAATGGCCCCAGGCCCCCCCATATTTAGTGCAATGGCTACTCCTGAGATATTCCCTAGGCCAACGGTGGAAGCAATGGCTGACATCAGCGCCTGTTTAGAGGATATTTGCCCAGGAGCCAAATCATCTTGGTATTTTCCTCGAAGTAAGGCAATGGCATGTCCCATTTTGGTAAAAGGAACAAAACCAGAGTGAATAAAAAAGAAAGCACCTCCGCCCAACAATAAAATCAATATTGGAGGTCCCCAAATCCAATTACTAAAAGAAATAATTAAGGTTTCAAGGCCGGCTTTTTTTTTTTGCTCCCAATCAATAGTTGGGGATTTATAAAAATTAATTCCTTGAATGTTCCATCGAACGCCCTGAAAAGGTATTCTAGAGGAAAAGCTTTCCCAATTCCTGATTTCTTTGGGGCTCCAAGCTACTTCAGCCAATGCTGCTAGCCTTGGGAAGGCTAGGTAATTCATATCATCGCGATTGGTAACTGTCTCCGACCAAAGCGGTGCTTCCACACCCAAAATATCTTCCTTTGATAGCCCTAGGACATATGTACTGGGGTCCCATAAATACGCCGAATCTAGGTCAATGTAAGCCGCCCAATGCAACCCAATTCTAGAGAGACTATCGTATTGCATATCCAAATAGGTTTTCTTGGCAGGCGACAATAAAACCTTATTCCCCTGGGTTTGGGCTAGCAAAGCATTTTCTTCCTTCGCCCAAAATTGAGCTACATTCCCAGGCAACAGCTTTGCAGTTGCTATTTCATCCCATCCAATGCTAGTTTTGCCATACTTTGAAACAATGTCCTGAACTCGTTCTACAAAATAAATGTAATCCTCCTTTTCAGTAACATGAGACTCATCGCCACCAATATGAAAATAGGGACCTGGCGAAAGCAAGGAAAGTTCCCTTACCACACTATCCACAAATGCATAGGTGAGTTCTAATTGAGGCGCAAAGGTACTCCATCCCACTTCAATACCGGTATACAATTGAGAAGCCTGTGGAGCCCTTAATGGCAATTGGTAATCCAAAGGACTTTTATTTAGCGCATCCAATCCTTGTCCTATGGGTAAGTTCACCCCGGGATTTAATTCAGCATAAGCGGCTAGAGCCGAATTGGTATGGCCAGGCATGTCTATTTCAGGAACAATCGTAATAAACCTATCTCCAGCATAAGCCACTATTTCCTGATAATCTTCTTGCGTATAAAAGCCTCCTTTACCTCCTCCAACTTCTGTGCTCCCGCCGATTTCGGTAAGCTGAGGCCAAGATTTTATTTCAATTCGCCAACCCTGATCGTCTGAAAGATGAAGATGTAGGTAATTCATCTTTAAACTTGCCATTTGATCAAGATAGAAAAGGATATCTTCCTTTGGAAGAAAATGCCGAGCGACATCCAGCATGGAACCTCTGTAAGCAAATTCTGGGGAATCTAGTATTTTCCCTTGCGGAATAACCCAGGCTACTTTTTGAACAGTTACATGCTCAATCTCTGCAGGAAAAAGTTGAATGAGGGATTGAATACCATAAAAAAGTCCGGCCTCTCCTGCTGATGTAATACGGATTTCTTTGTCGGAAATCAGTAGTTCATACCCTTCTAGATTGCCAGATTGACCCAATTCTAATACAATATTTCCTTGATCTTTGGATACCGGTAGATCAAAGCCCGTCGCCGGACGTAGGCGCGATGCAAGGGATTCCCCAAGCAATGTCATTTGATCACTTGATCCGATCAATTTTATCCCAGACTCGGCATTTAATTCAAAAAGCCCTTTCCCATTTTCGATGCTTTTAGGCAATGGAATCAGCCCTTGTTCAGAAAGCTGTAAAGGCTTTTGGCAGGATGAAAGAATAAAGAGAACAGATAATAATGAGGTCCAGAGTAACTTTTTCATGCTAGGGATTTTAATCAAACTTAGGTTAAAATAGTAAGAATTTGATTTTTGAAGGGTAAAAATAATCAATATTGCGCTTCGGTTCGGAACTTTAAAAACTCAATTAGTTGAGTATCCAAACAAAAAACTTTGATTCTAGAAGCATTTTCAAGTATTTAGTAATGCTTTCCAAGAACATTTAGTCAACCCTCACCTTCTTATGAAAAGAAAAAATTTAAAGAACGAAAAAAACTCAAGAAGAAACTTTATCAAAGGATCTGTTCTTGCAGTGGCAGGAATAACCCTTGTGCCAAGGCATGTCTTAGGTGGTCCAGGCTATTTAGCTCCAAGTGATCGACTTCGTGTTGCTTCTATTGGAATCGGAGGAATGGGATACGGGGACCTCACAGGCGTGCATAAAAGTGGAAAAGTAGACATTATTGCCCTCTGTGATGTAGACGATACCCGAGCAGCAAAAGGAAGAAAAGATCACTCAAAAGCCTCCTATTATAAAGATTACAGAGTAATGCTTGAAAAGGAGGAGAAAAATATTGATGCAATTACGGTTTCAACACCTGATCACATGCATGCAGTGCAAGCCATGATGGCCATGAGAATGGGGAAGCACGTGTATGTTCAAAAGCCCTTATCCCACGACATTTATGAGGCTAGAATGCTGACTGAAGCAGCTGAGAAATACAAAGTAGTGACACAGATGGGTAACCAAGGTTCTTCAGGAGATGGGGTACGGAAGATGGTAGAATGGTACGAAGCTGGACTCATTGGGGAGGCTACAAAGGTTTGGTCTTGGACTAACCGACCTGTTTGGCCCCAAGGGATTCCTTGGCCAAACACTCCTGTTACCCCTCCTATTGATTTGGATTGGGACCTATGGCTTGGAACTGCTCCTTATAGAGATTACGTTGGCAATTTAGTGCCGTTTAATTGGAGAGGCTGGTGGGATTACGGAACAGGTGCATTAGGAGATATGGCCTGTCACATCATGGAACCCCCATTTCGGGTCTTAGGATTGGGATATCCAAAATCTGCAGAATGTTCGGTAGGATCTGTGTATGTTGGCGAATTCCAACGGGGGCATTTTCCCGAAAGTTGCCCGCCTTCTTCCCACATTACCCTTCGATTTGACCGCCCTGGTAAAGAAGATCTTGAATTTCATTGGATGGATGGAGGAATACAACCTA
>JAURGC010000079.1 GCA_030833985.1 Algoriphagus sp.
CAGGCAGGGAACCAGAAACTTCAAAACGAACTGAATCATGATGCACTTGAAGGATGTTGGGAACAACCCTGATATTGTTCAAATACATGCTAGGCGCTTGCTTGGCCTCCTGAGCGATTAGCGGTGCTACGAGTAAAAAAAAATAAAGGAAAGAATAAAACAATCTGATTATCAAACGAGTTTGATGATTACTTGCTTTTTTTAATAACTTTGTTTGAATCCATTCTGCCACAACCATGGAAAAAATAAAATTATTTTTTGAAGAACACGCATTCGGTGTTTGCTCCCGTTTAGGAGAGCGACTACATTTTCCGATCGACAGCATTCGCTTATTTTTCATTTACACTTCTTTCGTTACGCTTGGGTCTCCAGTTGTCCTTTACGTTTCCCTGGCAATGATGATGAAAATTAGAACCTACTTTCGAAAAAAAAATCACCCTGCTTTATTTGATTAAAGCTCAGTAAATTTTTTAACCCTGCCTAAAAGTGTAGGTACTGCAAGAATTTTAATTGGACCTAAGCTTGAAGCCATGTTTTTTGTACGATTTTGGTTTTTTTGATGCTTCTTGGTTTTACTAAAATCTAGGTATCCTGAAATAATCGCTTTTGCTAATTTAGGCTGACCTTTAAAAAAGAAGGCACAAAATGCAGTACCTTCTAGGAATGCCTTTAGTAAAACTGCCCGAGCAAATTGACCTCTGCTACTATTTTTATAGAGCATCAAAAGGCTATTACGAATGTTCAAATATAATTTTTGAGGGCTATTCCGATCCAATGTTCCACCTCCTAGGTGGTATACGGCTACTGACCCTAGATATCCAATTTTTCTTCCAGCTTGCCGCAGCCTCCAACACAGGTCAATTTCCTCCATGTGCGCAAAAAACTGACTATCAAATCCCTTCTGACTAAAAAAATCATCCGCACAAATAGCTAAACATGCTCCAGAGGCCCAATCCACCTCCACGCTATCGTTGTATTGCCCTTGATCCTGTTCGAGGTGATTCCAAATTCTACCTCTACAATACGGATAGCCCAATGCATCGATATAGCCTCCTCCTGCTCCTGCATGATCAAACTTCGATCTGTCTTTCCAGGACAATACCTTCGGCTGTACCGCTGCATAAGTTTTCTGTTTTTCGAGAAAATCCACTAACCCTAGATCCCAACCGGAAGTAACCTCCAAATCCGTATTGATTAAAATAAAATAAGCATATTGCCCTTTAAGTTGCTCCAATCCATAATTGTAGCCTCCAGTAAACCCATGATTTTTTTCAAGGGGAAGAATTCCAATTGCTGGAAATTCTTTGCGCACATAATCCAAAGATCCATCTGTACTGGCATTGTCTATCATCCATAGGTCATGGACACTATGGATGACCACGGAAGGTAAAAAAGTAGGAAGAACTGTTTCTCCGTTGTAATTGAGTAGAACGATGGCGCAGGGTTTCATCCAAATAAATTACCTAGATCCATTCCAGGGATGGAAGGAATCATCCCCTCTGCAGCAATCTTCATTTCTTGTTTGATCTTTTCATCCATGGCTTCCATGGCTTTGTTGGTGGCAGCCACGATCAAGTCGCTAAGCATCTCCCGATCTTGAGGGTTGAGTAACGATTCGTCCAACTCCATGGTCAGTACTTGACGGGCACCATTTACTTGAACTTTAACAAGGCCTGCCCCAGATTCCCCTTCGGCCCTTAAGTGGACCAACTTGGCTTGTGTTTCTTTTATTTTGGCTTGAGCTTCTTTTACCTTGCCCATCATGCCCATGAAATCAAACATATCTAGCTGTATTTATTTTCTTTTTTAACACGCGGATCGAATACTTGTTTCGCTGGAGTACTAGGGTCTGTTTTTAAACTTTGCTATAGCCTCTGGTAAGGTAAGTGACTCTTGCACTCCTGTGGTTAAATTCTTTACCATGAGCCTGCCAGAAGCAATTTCTTCATCGCCGCAAATCCCTACAAATGGCAATTCTTTTTTCGAAGCATACTCAAGTTGCTTTTTGAGTTTGGACACTTCCGGATAAAGCTCTGCTCTCACCCCTTCTGCCCTCAAAGCTGTCAACCAGCGCAATCCATACTCCAACCCTGCTTGATCAAAATGAGCCAAAAGAACTTGAGTACCTGCAAGTCGCTCCTGAGGAAATAAGTTTAACTCTTCCAAAACGTCATACATGCGGTCTACTCCAAAGGAAAAGCCGACTCCTGGTACACCAGGCAATCCGAATACCCCGGTTAAGTTATCGTATCTCCCCCCACCACTCACAGAGCCGATGGACACCCCGTTTACCTTCACTTCAAAAATCGCCCCAGTATAATAGGACAATCCTCTGGCAAGCATGGGATCAAAATCCACATGATCTAATTGGATACCCAACTGCTCGAGAAAACGAAACACTTCTTCCAATTCTTTTACCCCTTGTCTTCCAATAGAAGATTGATTTAGAAACTGAGTCAAAATAGCCAACCGCTCTTTTACACCAGATGCTAAATTCACTAGTGGCAATAACTTCTGTATGGAAGCTTCTTCAAATCCTCGTTGAAGCAGTTCTTCCTTTACTTTTTCCCACCCTATTTTATCCAACTTATCAATAGCAACGCAAAGCGGGCCCTCTTTTCCTTGTTCGCCTATCGCTTCGGCAATGCCTGTCAATATTTTTCGATTATTGACTTTAATAGCATAGTCCTTCAACCCCAACTTTGCAAACACCTGCCTAATCATCCAAATGATTTCCGCTTCACAGAGCAAACTTTCTGTACCTACCACATCGGCATCACATTGATAGAATTCGCGGTATCTTCCTTTTTGGGGACGGTCTGCTCGCCAAACTGGCTGGATCTGGTAGCGCTTGAACGGGAACGAAAGCTCATTGCGATTCATCGCCACATACCGGGCAAATGGGACCGTCAGGTCGTAGCGCAGTCCTTTCTCAGAAAGCTTGGTCAAATTGGTAGCAGAACCCTTGGGTAAATCTTCTGAAGTAAGGTCTTTTAAAAAGTCTCCACTATTCAATATTTTAAATAGTAACTGATCTCCTTCATCTCCATATTTACCCGTAAGCGTACTGAGATTTTCCATAGAAGGAGTCTCAATCTGCTGGTACCCAAAGAGCTGAAAAGTATCCTTGATGGCGTCCAGAATGTAATTTCTACGTGCCATTTGAAGTGGACCAAAATCGCGGGTACCTTTGGGAAGACTAGGCTTTTGCATGGCTTTTTATCAAAATTGAACTCAAATTTACCCAAAATTCCCAAAATGAAGGAAGCATCTCAGGGAAAGGAGATAATAAAATCAAAAGATTTGTAGGCAAAAAAGATAAGTTTATATACTTTTGCAATCCGATTTGAATTCAAAAATTTTAACTACATACGACCATGGGTGTTACTACGCTTAAAAGAAAACTTAAAAGAAAAAGACAAGGTCAGACTGGACGAGTAATCAAAATCAAGCAATTGTGCGCGAAGCCTGTGATCAAAAATGTTGACGTGGAGGAATTAAAAGCATCTTTCGGAAAATAAAAAGAATCTTTTTCTATAGAAATAAAAATAGCGGCTTTAGCCGCTATTTTTATTTCTCCTAAACTGTAATTTTTCCTCTTTTTCCCAATTCCACCACTCGGAGATTGGTGATTTTTCCAGCATCCAATTCAAAAAGTAATAGCGTCCGCATTTGATGAAATCCATGTTGACCCACTGCCCCAGGGTTCATGTACAGGCAGTTAATTTCTCGATCAAACTCCACGCGACAGATATGCGAATGGCCGCAAACAAATAATTGGGCTTTTTTAGTTTTTAGCCTTGTCTGCACTCCCTTCGCATAACGTGGAGGCAAACCGCCAATGTGAGTCATAACCACTTTTACTCCTTCTAATTCAAATTCCTGCCATTCTGGAAACTGTTCCTGAACTGCTTGATCATCAATATTTCCAAATACTCCTCGTATCGGCTTACCCTTGGGTAATTGTTGCAAGATGGACAGGTCACCTACATCTCCTGCATGCCAAATTTCATCCACCTCCTGTAGGTAATCGCAAGTTCTGTGATCTAAGTAACTGTGCGTATCCGAAATCAATCCAATCTTTAGAGACATTTTGGTCAGAAAACAGTAAATTTTCGATCAAATAGGCAGTTGTTTACCCAAAAACCAAATCCATTTATGAAAAACACCCTCCTTCTTTTCGCACTCCTTTTTTTACTAGGCAGTACAAGTTTCGCACAAACAGCTAATAAAGACTCAATTCAAGTGCTTTCCATCGCTCAATTCGAGAAAATGGCTACTAAAAAGAAATCTAAAATCATCGATGTACGGACCCCAGAGGAAGTAGCTGAAGGACATTTGGCTGATGCGACTACGGTTAATTTTTTAAGTCCCGATTTTGCTTCTCAAGTGGCTTCATTAAATAAAAAAGGAACTTACTTGCTCTACTGCCGGTCGGGTAGCCGTACGCGTAAAGCTGCTGATGCATTGCAAAAAATGGGATTCAAAAATGTTTACATGCTAGAAGGAGGCATTACTGCTTGGAAAGAAGCTGGCAAGGCAATTGAAAAATGAGTTTGATTCTGATATTTACCTTGATTAAACATCCATTTTGACAAAGAAACTCCTAAGCTTTGCAAATGCCCGATTCCTTTCTATTTTTACGAGCCAAAAATTTGTCCCTAAGCAATGAGAGAACTACAATTTCGGGAAGCTTTGAGAGAAGCCATGACCGAGGAAATGAGACGAGACAAAAACGTCTTTTTAATGGGTGAAGAAGTTGCCGAATACAACGGTGCTTACAAAGTATCCCAAGGGATGCTGGATGAATTTGGACCCGAACGCGTGTACGACACCCCTATTTCAGAACTTGGGTTTGCAGGTCTTGGAGTGGGAGCAGCCATGAATGGATTGAAACCAATCATCGAATTCATGACTTTTAACTTTTCTTTGGTAGCCATTGACCAAATCATCAACTCTGCAGCCAAAATGTATGCCATGTCGGGAGGAGCTTACTCAGTGCCCATCGTATTCCGCGGCCCTACTGGCAATGCAGGTCAATTGGGAGCAACACACTCTTCCAACTTTGAAAACTGGTTTGCGAATACACCAGGACTTAAAGTAATCGTTCCATCCAATCCCTCTGATGCCAAAGGATTGCTGAAATCTGCCATTCGGGACCCAGATCCAGTAATTTTCATGGAATCTGAAGTGATGTATTCTGACAAGGGAATGGTTCCAGATGGGGAATATTTACTCCCTATCGGTGTGGCCGATATCAAGCGCAAAGGCACAGACGTGACCGTTATTTCTTTTGGCAAAATGATGAAGGTAGCCCTGGAAGCTGCTGAGGAAATGGCCAAATTAGGGGTTTCCTGCGAGGTAATTGATTTAAGAACCGTTCGCCCGATTGATTACGCATCCTGTGTGGAATCGTTGAAAAAGACTAACCGCGTGGTAATCGTAGAAGAAGCGAACCCATTGGCAGGTATTTCTTCTGAATTGACCTACCATTTCCAGCGTCATGCTTTCGATTACTTAGATGCGCCTGTGATCCGTGTCAATTCCATGGACATTCCATTAAGTTATGCCCCTACATACATAGATGTGACGATCCCCAATGTGAAGCGGACTATGGAGGCCATTCAAAAAGTGCTTTACAAGAGCTAAAACTTTACTTCGAATTATTCCAACCCAGACCCGAAATGGTCTGGGTTTTTTTTGACTACTAATCTCTCCGAGGAATAAAAAAATCCCGAATTCAAAGAATCCGGGATTACTAACTCTACCCATCTATTATTCACTTAGAAAACGTACTCCTATTGATTACGAATTGGTACAGCCCCTTGTTCACCTTGCCCTCCATCACCGCCATCTTTAAGGTCATCATTGGAAATGGATCTCCTTCTTCTAGGACGCTGATCCAAACTCATTTTACCTATTCGGTAGTTGAAGTTTAATTTAAAGTTCAGATTCTGAATTCTGGAAGTACTATTCTGTACAATGCTTGGAGTGATGATTTCGTTACGAATGACAAACTCCTTCTTTAGAAAATTTTCTGCTCCAATACCAAATGATCCTCTTTTTTCTTTGAACTGCTTATTCAGGTTCAAGCCGTATGCGGCAAATCCACCAGAATTTCCTTGCAATTGAACTCTTCTACCTCTAGCAAAGGTGAATAGCTGAATCTGCCAATCTTTGGGCAAGCTGTAGTTTCCAAACATTCGACCACTCACTACAAGCCCTTGATTTTTGGCGGCAAATTTAGGATCCTCGAGCCCATTGTCCAACATGGAATAGTACAAGTCAGTGCCCCCATTGAGAGAGAATTTGTTATTCAGGTTGACGTTGAAAAAAAGGTTTGTTCCCAAGGCTTGTTCTCGCCCAATATTTTCAAAGGTGGTGAATATGATTCCATCCTCGCGCACATTTCGAATAGATTGAATAGACCCAGTTGTGTTTCTGTAGAATCCAGTAAAATTCAAAGTAGTCCCTTTGATAAAGGTACTGTAGCCTAATTCGTAATTGTCCGTCAACTCTGGATCTAGCTCTGGATTTCCTTGAGACTGCTGCTGCGGGTTAGAAGCTTCAATATTTGGGTTTAAGAATCGAAGTGAAGGCCGTTGAATTCTACGGTTGTAGGCCAATTTGATCAAGTTCCCATTTTTTAATTTTCTACTCGCGTTGATGCTTGGCACCAAGGTACCATAGGATGGAATTTCTGCCTTAAAGTCAGTTTTAAAATCAGCATTGATAGTCGTGTATTCATACCTAAGCCCAGGCTTTAGTGTATAATTCTTGAGCAGCTGAAAGGTATAGGAAAGGTAGGCAGCCGTTACGTTTTGATCGTAGCTAAACTCATTGCTTAAAGTTGGATCCGGCAAGGCTACAAATTCACCTGATGGGCCTTGGGACAAGAAATAAGAGAAGTCTGAATAGGCTCTTCTTAAAATATTTTTAGCACCATACTCAATGATTTGAGTTCCCTTTTCCGTAATCGGAGTGACGTAATCTACTTGAATGGTAAATTCTTCGTTTTTACTTGGATTCAAATTTTTCAATCTAGAAAATATTGTTTCCAAATTATTCTCTTCAAATAGCGTATTGGTGAAGGAATTTTCACGATTGTTTTTAGAATAAAGTGTAAGGAAACTCAATTCCTTGCCTTTCTTCTCAAAAGTCTTGGTATAGTTCAAGCTTATATCCACTGAATTTGAGTTATCTAGGGTAGTTGTTGCTCGATTTTGTTGTGCCCTTAGTTGACCATCGACAGAATTTTGCGTCAAAAAATTCTGTTGCCAATTTTCTGAATTGCGAATACCAAAATTCACAGCTCCAGTAATAAAATTATAGGCATCCAATTCGTAATCAACTCCAAAATTATACCGACCAAATAGTTCACTACGCTCAGTATCTGCAGATTGTCTGGAAGTAGAAACACTTCCATTCGCTAAATTAGTTAGCTGTTGATTTTCAAAGCTTCCCAGGATATTGTACCCTGAGCGTCCAAATCCCCCCAGTGAGAACCCCATTTTCCCTTTTCTAGCAGACCCCTGTAATCCCAAATTAGAACCTCTTAAACCAGCTCCAGAATTCAAGTTCATGGACATGCCTTGGAGGTTATTTTTTTTAGTTACGATGTTGATCACTCCAGAAGTCCCTTCCGCGTCAAATCGTGCTGAAGGGGAAGTAATTACTTCTACTGCTTTGATTTCGTCTGCAGGGATTTGCCGCAAGGCATCTGCAATGGAGGAAGCAGCAATGGCAGAGGGCCTGTTGTCAATAAGAACCAAAATATTTGAACTTCCACGCATGGAAACATTGCCATCCAGATCTACGGACAACATAGGAACACGACGTAAGACGTCTGTCGCATCACCACCTGCAGTGGTCCGATCATTTTCTGCCTTGTAAATGGTCCGGTCTACACGCTCCTCGATCAGTTCACGTTGCCCTTGAACTGTTATTTCTTGCAAGGCCACTCCTTCATCTGAAAGGGCAATTTCTCCTAAGTCAAGGTCTGATTCCAAAGAATTAACGGTTACAGACCGCTTAATTGTTTCATAGCCCAAAAAAGAAACTTGGAGTTCGTAAGTACCCACCGAAAATCCAGTGATGTAAAAAATTCCCTCTCCATCGGCAACCGCACCTGCCACAGAGAGTGTGGTGCCAGACTTATACAAGGCAGCGGTGGCATAACCAATAGGGATACCTGTTTTCAAATCCTTGGCAATGCCTAGGATCCGTGCAGGAGCTTTCATTTCTAGTGTTTCTTGGGAAAAGGCCCAATTCAAAGAAAAAAAGAAAGCAGTTAAAAGTAAGAATGTGATTTTTTTCATGGTTTAGTTTTCAAAAGAGACAGTGAAGTCCCTAGGTATACCACAAAGGTGATTGGATTGTTTGGACTCCTCAAATTTGATAGACCAGCGTGTTCCCTGTATCGACCAATTGCCCTGTAAGAGAGATGAAATATTTCTACTCCTAATAAAAAGAGTTGGTATGCTTTTTTACCCTGTTGATAGGTTAGATAATGGATTTGGTAGATTTGATAGAAAAGAAAAAAATTAAATAACTTAGCTTCACCCCTGTAAATCAAGCCCATGCTCTCCCAGACAAGAAAAAGAAACCTTTCGATACTCGTTCACCTTTTGGGGTGGATTATGTTGTGTGTGGTCTTGCTTATCCTTTCACCCTTATCCTGGAGAATGGGCGAATTGGAGCTTCCCACCCAATTTTGGTGGAAACAGATTTACTTAGTAGGACTCCTTATCGGTGTTTTTTACCTAAATGCCTGGGTGATTGTTCCTAGGTTTTTGCTTAAGGGCAAAAATTACCTTTACCTATTGGTGATAATTTTGGGCGCAGGTATCTTTTACGGAGTAATTGTTTATTTAGAACAATTTATTCAGTATGGCGAAAAAATGCATGAATTATTCAATCCAGACAAACCCTACACGGGCAAGCGCTGGGTGCCTGGTGACGTGTTTCAAATGTTACTCTATGTAATTTCCATTGGTTTAAGTACCTCTGTAGCTTTGGTGGAAAAATGGCAAAAGGACGAGGCTTTTCGTGGAGAACTAGAACGACAGCGAATTAATACCGAATTATCGTATTTAAAAGCTCAGATTAATCCTCACTTTTTTTTCAATACGCTAAACAACATTTATTCCTTGACTAACTTAGATGTTAGCAAAGCTCAGGAGGCACTATTGAAACTGTCCCGAATGATGCGGTATGTTTTGTACGAAAACCAAAAAGATGAAACCCTATTGAGCAAGGAAGTAAAATTCATAGAGGATTACCTGGAATTGATGAAGATGCGACTTTCAGAAAAAGTCAAGCTCCAGGTTAAGCTTCAAGAGCCAAAAGAAGATTTAGTAATTGCTCCCATGCTATTTTTACCATTTTTAGAAAATTGCTTTAAGCACGGAGTCAGTTCACAACAAGAAAGTGAAATCAGCATTAGCCTGGAAGTAATGGGTGACACAGTGTTTTTTGAAACCAAGAACCAAATTTTCCCTATTCCTCCAGATAGCCCCGAAGCACTAGAAAATGGAATTGGACTCGTAAATACCCAGCGAAGATTGAGCTTGCTTTATCCAGAAAAGCATCGACTAAAACTAGACACTGCTGATTCCCTAGCTGAATATTCAGTAAAGCTAACAATCAATTTGGCATGAAAATCTCCTGTATAGCCATTGATGACGAACCCTTAGCACTTGGCCTTCTCACCAAATTTATTGAACAAACTACCTTTCTGGAACTTCAAGCTTCGTTTTCAAATGCCATTGAAGCGTTGAGTTTCCTCAATCAACAGGAGGTCAATTTGATATTTTTGGACATACAAATGCCTGATCTTTCGGGGATGGAGCTTGCACGGATAGTAGATGGAAAAAGAAATTCAGAAAATACGCGATTGATTTTTTGTACTGCCTACCATCAATTTGCCTTGGAAGGCTACAAAGTAGAGGCATTAGATTACTTACTAAAGCCCTACAGTTACGAGGATTTTTTGGCGGCAGCCACCAAAGCCTATCAGTACTTTGGAAGGGTGGGCACTGTACCTCCAGCCGCTGCTTCTACTCCACAACAACCCACTGTAGATTACATTTTCTTAAAGGTGGAGTACCAACTTGTAAAAGTAGTCCTCAAAGAAATTACACATGTGGAAGCCTACAAGGACTATGTCAAAGTACACCTCAAGTCCAGAAACCACCCCTTACTATCCCTGACTTCCATGAAAAACATGGAAGAACTCCTCCCAAAGGATCGATTTATGCGGGTGCACCGCTCTTTTATTATTTCTTTGGATCACATAGATTCTATCTCAAAGAATGTCATCTACGTTGGGAATCAACAAATCGCTGTGGGAGACTTGTACAAGGATCAGTTTTCAGAATTTGTAAGCCGTTGGACTACTTGAGTAGAATTCTTCCTTTCAGCTACTGAATCAAATCCTCCCAATTTCCTAGCCCTTCGCGCAGGCAGACTACTTCCTCCCCTGTACAGTCCAAAACGGTCGATGGTGTTGCTTTCCCATATCCCCCATCAATAACTAAATCCACCTCATGTTGGTATTTTTCAAAAATCAATTCCGGATCAGTGCTGTATTCAATTGGGTCTTCCGCTCCTTGAAGCAAGGAAGTAGATAGGATGGGATGTCCAAGTAAGTCTACGATTGACTGAGGCACACCATGATCAGGCACCCGAATTCCTACCGTTTTTTTCTGGCTATGCAGCATTTTGGGAACTTGGGAATTGGCTTCTAAAATAAAAGTGAAAGGCCCTGGAAGAGCCTTTTTCATTAATTTAAAAATGGGTTTGGAAATCACCCGAGTATATTGGGCCAAGTGACTTAGATCAGAACAGACGATGGAAAAATTGTGTTTTTTTGGATTAATTCCCTTGATTCTACAGATTCTTTCTACTGCACGAGACTGATTAATGTCGCAACCAAGACCATATACAGTATCGGTGGGGTAAATAATGACCCCTCCATCTCGGAGAACGGCTATCACCTGCTCAACTCGTCGTGGATCGGGATTCTCAGCATACAAGCGGATAAATTCTGCCATAGTTTCTTAGATTAATCCTTGTAAATTTTCCCATTTAGCCTTTACCTCCTGAACGATAGCAAGATCAGCTGACGCCCAGTTCAAGGATAGGAGATCTTCTTTGCCCAGCCACTGACTTTGGGCATGTTCCGTAAGCTTCAAGCTACCGCCTTGCCAGGTGCCAAGAAAAGGAATTAGTTGAATCAACTTGGTTGGATATGCATACAAGACTGGAGTTAATGCCCCACAAATCCGAATATCAATGGACAATTCTTCGTTGATTTCACGAACCAAACTGTCTTCAGGGCTTTCGTCTGCTTCTATTTTACCTCCAGGAAATTCCCAGTAGCCAGCCAAATCCATGGCAGCGCCGCGCTGAGTAGCCAAAATTTTCCCCTGATGAAAAAGAAGGAGGCAGCTGACTTGGATGGGCTTCACAACACTTAGAAAATTTTTGAATCCTGGAAGATTACAAAAATGCCATTTTTAATTCGATTTAAGAAGAAAGCTGATACCGGTAGACTTCCTAAAGTCATTTATCTGTAGGTTCCAGGTATTTTGAACCGCCTGTACGATTGCGGAGAATCATTATTTTCTATTTTTGTATC
>JAURGC010000020.1 GCA_030833985.1 Algoriphagus sp.
AGGGGACGAAGAAGAGTCTGATTTGGGAGTTGATCATGCAATTCATTTTGAAAAAAGAGATGACTCAACTTTTGAGGGCGAACATGAGGTCCTTGAGGAAACAACGGAAGAAGAAATAGCGCTTGAGGAGGAAACCTACGAGGAAGATGAACATCTTGCAGAGGAGGAAAAAAACCAAGGTGATGAAGAACAAGATCAGAAGGAAGAGGATTTTCCTGAGGAGGAGGTAGACCAGGTCAATCATCACCAAGAAATCCAAGCAGAGTCTGAACTTAGGCACGAGACTCCTCCATCGGAGGAATTGGATACAAAGAAAGAAGATAAGGGAGAAAATGGTTCAGGGTCGTTTTTTGACCAATTTGACTAATGGGAAGAGTTCTTTTATCCGGTATGGAGTTTTTTGGATACCATGGCGTGTATCCGGAGGAAAAGGTGCTTGGCAACCGATTTACTTTAGACTTGGAGCTCGATACCAATTTTGATGAAGCAATGCGTACTGATTGCCTTGAAGGAACGGTAGATTACGCCCATCTGTACCAGTTGGTAAAGTCTCGGATGGAAACTAGAGTCCAATTGCTTGAACATCTAGGATACGGCATCATTCAGGATATTCGTAGCGCTTATCCTCAAGCAAGTCAAATTCGAATTACCCTCAAAAAACACCAGCCTGCTATCGGGGGGGTGTTGGACTTTTCGGGCGTGACCGTTTCCTATCCGGAAGATTTTTCCTAAGTAATTCATGTATACCCGAGCAGAACTCTCGAAAATTCGAACGGAATTTTGGATTACTTTTGGAATTTACATGAAGCCTGTTCCAAATTCTTATGGGAGAAGAACCAATTGGCCCAATTACAAAACTGGGGTAAAAGATATTTATTTCCGGATGCGTGCGGAACGAGAATTTGCTTCCATTGGCATCGAATTGGGGCATACAGACTTGGAAATGCAGGAATTGGTCCTAGATCAATTTGGCCAATTAAAAAAGATTTTAGAAGCTTGCCTAAAGGAGAGGTGGGACTGGAAGTTGCATGTGGTCAATGAGATGGGGCAACCCATTTCTAAAATTGAATGTGTCTTGGAAGGGGTGAATGTGCTTGATTCCAATGACTGGCCAAAAATAATCTCTTTTCTAAAGCCTCGAATAATTGCATTAGATACCTTCTGGGAACAGGTAAAACCTGGGTTTGAGGATTTTTAATTGGATTATCTGCAAGATCTTAATAGCTCAATTTGCTATCAAAGATCGTGTCTCTTGGGAATGTCCGGATTGATAAATGTAAAGCCTCTTGCCTCGTCTCCTTCAAAGAAATCAATCTGCATACCCATCAAGAACATGTAATGCTTTTTCTCAATCAACACAGGGATATCGTGTATCGCAAATTGCTGATCCTCTGGCTTGGCAGTATCAAAACCTAAGGAGTAAGACATGCCACCACACCCCCCACCTTTAACACCAACACGAAGAAAATAATCCTCTGGTATATTCTTGGTAGCTAAGATGTGCTTGATTTCGCTAGCCGCTTTTGGAGTAATTGCTATGGGGATCAACATGGACTAAAAAGCAACTTGTAAAGATTTAAGTTCACTGCATTTTACAAAATTAGCCGATTACATAGTTTTTTAACAACTTTGGATTATAGATATTCGATTTAAAATTTGAACATGAATTACCTCGTTGAGCTCTTAAAAATTTTACTTCCTGCTGCCGCAGTTTTATACGGCATGTATTTGGTAGTGATTTCTTTTCTTTCAAAGGAACAGGATAAGTTGAAATTGGAGTTGAGAAACCAGCAGCAACAAGTAGTACTTCCCATTCGACTGCAAGCAGCAGAACGTTTATGTTTATTGCTTGATCGTATTTCTCCAGCTCAGGTGATTCGTAGAGCGATTCCTGGAAAATTTTCTGCAGAGGAACTTCACCATCATTTGATATCAGAAATCAGAGAAGAGTTTAACCACAATGCCAGCCAACAAGTGTACTTCTCTGAAGATACTTGGGATGCTGTTCGACTTGCGGTGGAGGAGGTCATTTCCCGTATCAATGTGAGTCGACAACAATTGAATGAATCCGCTTCTGGCGTGGATCTAGCGAAAGTGGTTTTAACACAGTCCTTTGACCGTCAGAATGATCCCGTTGCCTTGGCAGTTCGAAAAATAAAAGCGGAGGTCAGTCTCTATTTTTAATTTCATTTTTCTCAGCCTATACGCTTATTCCTAGGAAAAGAATAAGCCAAAGTTTGCAATTAGAAACTTTCTTGAACCAATTACTAAGGGCCTAGGTTGCTAGTCATATCCAATTCATGAAATCGTTGCGCTATCCTATTACTCCAGAATTGCTAGCAGGAGGATTTTCCTACTCTCAGTTCGTTGAATTTACCGAGCAACTCGTCCTAGAGAATCGCACTTCGGGCGCTAATCAAAGTGAGGATTACCTCTCTTACACGCGCATGTGCTTGCAGCGCATGGTTCGCTGGAATAAGACAAGCAAGGTTTCTGAGGAGTTGAAACAGCTGCTCTTGCAAGTCAATCAGTCACAGGTCTGGTTGATAATTACTGAGGCATGGTGTGGAGATGGTGCCCAATCGATTCCACACTTGGCTAAGCTAGCGGATCTAAATCCCCTTATTATGCTCAAGATAGTGCTTCGAGATGAGCACCCGGATTTGATGGATGCTTACTTGACGAATGGTGCTCGATCCATCCCAAAGTTGGTAGCCATGGCTGCAGATCTGCAAGTGGAGTTGTTTACCTGGGGGCCCAAACCCAAGTATCTACTAGATCGGCATGCAGCATTTAAGCAAAATTCAGAGGGGCTTACTTATCCGGAATTTTTAGAGGAAATTCACCTTTGGTATGCCAAAAACAAACATAAAGACCTCGAAAGTGAAATCTATCCATTAATTTCTTCAACTTTGATTCCATGACGATTGCTTTGATTTCTGGAACTTCAGGATTAGTAGGGATGCAATTACTGCATCAGCTCCTTCGTAATGCTTCCTACGACTATGTGATTAGTGTGGGCCGTAGGAGCCTTGCCTTGAAGCACGAGAAGCTGCTACAAATCAATGGGGACATGAGTAAATTAACTATTTGGGATTGGGATACTCAGCTCAATGCACAGTCCTTGGGAGGGGTTTATCAGCCATTAGTACTTGCCTTGCAGGAGAAAAAGGTGGAGGTGCATGCCTTTTGTAGCCTTGGTACAACTATCAAGCAGGTGGGTACTAAGGATAAATTTTATTCTGTAGACCACGATTTGGTACTTGAGTTTGCCACTTGGTCCAAGAAACTAGGGGCCTCCAAGTTTTTGTATGTTTCTGCAATGGGAGCAAATCCCCAGTCTTCTATTTTTTACAATCAGGTAAAAGGCCAAACGGAAAATGATTTGAAAGGTTTGGGATTCACTTTTTTGGGATTGTTCCGTCCTTCTTTATTATTAGGTACAAGGCATGAATTCCGTTTTGGAGAAAAAGTAGCCATGATTTTTATGGCACCGCTAACATGGATAAAGTTGGGAGGCAATATTCGCCCTATCCGAGACCATGTAGTAGCCAAGTCCCTAGTGAAGCTCGCCCTCAGTGAAAATTCAACCCCTGTTGAAATTATTTTATCCGGAAAAATGCAAGAATTGGGAGCATGATAGCAGTTATTCAGCGCGTATTGGAATCAGCAGTAACTATTGATGGAAACCTCAAATCCAAGATAGGAATAGGACTTTTGGTTCTCCTTGGAATTGAAGAAGCAGATGGGAAAGAGGACTTGGACTGGTTAACCAAAAAGATTGTTAACCTACGTATCTTTCCAGACGATCAAGGTGTAATGAACAAAAGCTTGATTGAAATCAACGGTGAGCTCTTGTTGGTATCTCAGTTTACGTTACATGCTAGTACCAAAAAGGGCAATAGACCTTCCTATATTAAAGCAGCAAGACCCGAGATTGCATTCCCTCTTTACGAGAAGGCCATTACAGGCTTTGAGTTGGAGTTGGGTAAATCCATTGGAACAGGAACTTTTGGGGCAGACATGAAAGTAAGCTTAATCAATGATGGGCCTGTAACTATCCACATGGATACCAAAAACAAGATATAATCTACTCGTCTTAGTGACAAACAAATTCCGGTATGGTCAATAAATCAACGGTCGACAAATCTTTGGCCACCCCAAGTTCAAGCCAAAAAACAAGGTACTTTCTTTGATTTTTTTATAAGGGGTAGGACCTAAGGGATACTAATTTGAAATTAGTTGGCTTAGAAGTGTTTCCAGCCCTGGGCTTTGAGTTGAACTGCCGTTCCACTTTTAGTGACTAAGTATTTTCCATCAGCAGCCTTGGTGATGTGACCAATAAAATGCACATCGGGGTGTTTCTCCAATTTGGTAAAATCCTTTTGGTTAATAGTGAAGAGCAATTCGTAATCTTCCCCCCCGTTGAGCACACAGGTAATGGGATCTAAGTTAAGTTCCACTGCAGTATCGAAGGTTTGCTTGTCAATAGGAAGTTTATCCTCGTAGATCGTAGCGCCTACACCAGAAGCCTTGCATAGGTGAAAAATCTCAGACGCCAATCCATCTGAAATATCGATCATGCTCGTAGGGACTACCTGAAGTTCTCGGAGCTCATGAATGATGTCCATGCGGGCATCTGGACGCAGTTGACGTGCAGTGACTACGGTGTATTTCTCTAATTCTGGCTTCATGTCCGGATTGGAGAGGTACACCTGCTTTTCTCGCTCCAGAATTTGTAGGCCGACTAAGGCCGACCCAAGGTCTCCTGTTACACAGAGGATATCATTTTCTTTGGCACCAGAGCGGTAGGAAAGTTCGTCTTTCTTGGCCTGGCCCATCGCCGTTACTGAAATAATGAGCCCTGAACGAGAAGAGGTAGTATCTCCTCCCACCAAATCCACTCCATATTGTTCACAAGCTGCATAGATTCCCATGTAAAGTGCATTCACAGCTTCTACTGAGAAGCGATTGGAAAGTGCAATGCTGACCGTAATCTGGGTAGGAATTGCATTCATGGCCGCGATATCGGAAACATTGACAGCCACAGCTTTGAACCCTAAGTGGGGTAATGGGGTATAGGAAAGGTCAAAGTGAACCCCCTCTAACAATAAGTCCGTGCTGACTACGGTTACTAGTTCGCCTGAGTCAAGTACTGCTGCATCATCCCCAATTCCTTGGATGGTGGAAGGGTTGTTGATTTGGGCGCCTTTGGCTAGTTGATCGATTAAGCCAAATTCCCCTAATTCACTGATTTCGGTTCTTTTCTCAGACATGTGGTTGTAGTTAATAGGGTAAGTTTAATTCAAATTAGTGCGTTTATTTTGTCATTAGTTCCCTGCGTTGGGATCTTCTTGACACAGTTCTACGAGCACTCCATTGGTACTTTTGGGATGCAAAAATACGATGATTTTGCGGTCAGCCCCTTTTTTTGGGGTATCATTTAGAATTTCAAATCCTGCTGCTTTGAGGCGATCCATTTCGGCATAGATGTCTTCTACATCAAAAGCAATGTGGTGGATACCCTCTGATTTTTTGGAGATAAACTTGGCGATGGGGCTCTCCTCTGTACTTGCTTGAAGCAATTCGATTTTAGTGTCGCCTACTTGAAAGAAACTTGTTTCAACCCCTTCAGAAACCACCGTTTCAGACTTATAGGGAGCATCTCCTAGGAGACGATGGAAGAGCTCGTTGGATTTTTTTAGGTCAGCAACCGCAATTCCAAGATGTTCGATTTTCCTCATGCCATTAATTTGTATCTTTGTACTGAATCTTTTTCCACTGTCTAGTGTTTGAGACAGAAGAATTGTCAATCCAAGTGTAAAGATATAAAGATATGATCACCGTTTCTGAGAAAGCAAAAGAGAGAATTATCGAATTGAAAAAAGAAGAGGGGAGAGAGGAGCAGGAAAACATTCGCGTTTCTGTGAAGGGTGGGGGTTGCTCGGGTTTGATGTATGAGCTGGGTTTCGATGCCCAGGTAGTGGATACAGACCATGTCTTTGAAGACAAGGGCGTTAAAATCTTGGTTGATCGAAAAAGCCTCTTGTATTTAGCAGGAACTACCCTAGAATTTTCTGATGGATTGAATGGCAAAGGATTTCAATTTGTCAACCCGAATGCGAGCCGAACCTGTGGATGTGGGGAAAGCTTCTCCGTATAATCCCGGTTCTATTGACATTTGAAGCAACTGATTTCAGTTGCTTTTTTTTTGGACTTGGCTTAAAATAAATCCTATGGTCTAAACCATTTTTTTTGGCATTGGTTACCTTTGCTACCGATCAAAAAAACGACAACCCAATGGAAGCACCCATCAAGACTATTCCTTTAAATGACCTACATGCATCACTTGGTGGCAAAATGGTGCCATTCGCAGGCTACATGATGCCCGTACGCTACAGTTCAGATATGGAAGAACACCTCTGTGTCAGACAAGGAGTAGGTGTATTTGATGTGTCTCACATGGGTGAATTTTTTGTGGAAGGACCACAAGCCTTGGCATTGATTCAAAAAGTCACTTCCAATGATGCTTCTACTTTGGTAATTGGGCAGGCGCAATACTCCTGTTTGCCAAATGCAACTGGAGGAATTGTAGACGATTTGATCGTGTACAAGATGGCTGAGGAAAAGTATATGTTGGTGGTGAATGCCTCCAATATTGACAAGGATTGGGATTGGATCAATGCACACAATACGATGGGTGCGACGCTTCACAATTCTTCTGATGAGTATTGCCTTTTTGCTGTGCAGGGACCTAAAGCTGCTACTGCGATGCAATCTATTACTTCAGTAGATTTAACTAAAATTCAATTTTACCACTTTACGGTGGGAGAATTTGCTGGGGTAAAGAATGTAATCATCTCAGGAACAGGCTACACTGGTGCGGGAGGATTTGAAATATATGTCAAAAATGCAGATGCTGTACACGTTTGGGAGCAGATTTTTAAGGCTGGAGCCGCTTACAATATCAAGCCGATTGGCTTGGGTGCTCGCGATACCTTGAGATTAGAAATGGGTTATTGCTTGTATGGCAATGACATCACGGATACTACATCGCCCATTGAGGCAGGTTTGGGCTGGATTACCAAATTCACCAAGGAGTTTACCAATTCTGAAGCCTTGAGGCATCAAAAAGAGGCTGGAGTTTCTCGCAAATTAGTTGGCTTTATCATGCAGGAGCGGGGAATTCCAAGAGGGCATTACCCCATTGTGGATGATACTGGAGAGGTGATTGGCGAAGTTACTTCCGGCACACAGTCTCCGAGTATGGGACTGGGTATTGGTATGGGTTACGTACAAACAGCTCATAGTAAAGTAGGTACAGAGATCTACATTCAAATTCGAAACAAAAACCTAAAGGCGAAAGTGGAAAAACTTCCCCTATACAAAAGCTAATGAACTCTATAGAGGTTTGCTTCAGTCCCGAACTGATTCACTTGCACGAGTTGAGTGGAAAATTAGTGGTGGTCGTGGATATTTTTCGAGCCACCTCAACCATGGTGGCGGCTTTAGCCCATGGGGTAAAAGAAATTCTACCATTTGAAGATCTTGAATCGTGTCGGGCCATGCAGGCGAAAGGATACCTCATCGCAGGAGAGCGGGATGGACTTATTGCGCCTGGGTTTGAGCTGGGTAATTCACCTGTAGCCTTTTTGGAAGGAAACTATGCGGGGAAGAAGCTTGCGATGACTACAACCAATGGAACAGTCGCAATTGAAAAATCGATGGGTTCTGCCGAGATTTTAATAGGAGCTTTCCCCAATCTTCAAGCAACAGCATCCTACATCCAATCCCGAAATTTGGATGTATTGATTCACTGCGCAGGTTGGAAAGGGAGATTTAATCTAGAAGATTCACTCTATGCGGGTGCTTTGGTGCAAATGCTTAGCGGAAGCCATACCAATCAAGAAGATGGGGCACTTGCCATGAGTTCCTTGTTTGCCCAGGAAGGCAACAATTTGACTAGTTACTTGGCACAGGCATCTCATGCGAAGCGCCTTCAAAATCACGGCATTGAGGCAGATATTTCCTTTTGCTTGACACTTAATCGGTACAATCAGGTGGTAGGCTTGGCGAAAGATGGAGCATTACGTGTAATAGAAGGCTAAGCCCATAATTCGGTTATTTTAACTTTTCGTTTTCCTGATGGCGGGTCAAGTCTCGGCTATTTTTCTTTTCTAGATTCTTTTGCAAGGCTTCTGTCAAGTTTACCCCAGTTTGGTTAGCAAGGCAAATCAGCACCCAAAGTACATCGGCTAGTTCGTCGTCAAGTGCGTGCCCTTTGTCCGATTCTTTGAACGATTGCTCTCCATAAGTCCGTGCCATGATGCGCGCCAATTCACCTACTTCTTCCATCAGAAGAGACATGTTGGTCAATTCATTGAAGTAGCGAACGCCTACCGTCTTGATCCAGTCATCTACTAATTTTTGCGCTTCATTAAGCGTAAGTTCATTTTTTTCCATAAGTTCATTCCGCTTTTAAACTTTAGCACTTCCAAGTTGATGAATCCTAAACCTAATTCAATCCAAGAGTACTTTTCTTGGTTTCCTCCCGAAATTCAAGCTAAGTTACAGCAAATGCGCGAAATCCTTCGTCAAGCAGTACCTGAGGCAGAGGAAGTAATCAGTTACCATATGCCAGCCTTCAAGACCTCAGAAGTTTTGGTGTACTATGCCGCCGCCAAAAGCCATTTGGGGTATTACCCCACCTCCTCAGGGGTGAGTAATTTTAAAGTTGAATTGGCAAGGTACGTGACTTCCAAAGGAGCCATTCAATTTTCATACGGGGAGGATCTGCCAGAGCAACTTATCCGTGACATTGCGCAGTTTCGAGCCCAAGAAGCCGTAGAACGGGCAGCTTCAAAAAAGAAAAAACCTTAAGTAAGAATTCGAGTAAGGGCGTCAAGAAACTCGTCTACCTCTTCTTTGGTGTTGTAAACGTGGGTGGAAACACGAATCGCATTTATCTTTCCTTCTGGAACCTGTCGGATTCGAAATCCGGCTTTTCCCAGTTCATTTCCACAAACCTGGTAACTCATATTTTTTGGACGGAAGGTGAGGAGTGCTATTCGGGATTCTTTTTCCAAAGGTGTTAGGATGTCTAGTTTGCTGTTCAATTCCAAAAGCCCATCCATCAAATACTGATTGAGGGTTTGCAAGCGAGTTTCAATACGGTTCTTGCCAATCTGAGCATGGAATTCCGTGGCTGCCACCATGCCTACTGCAAGGGCTTTACTCTGGGTTCCATAATCAAAACGTCGAGCAGAGGGAACATAGCCCGTTAGAGTAGGGGGAGTGGAGGATATGTCCCAACCCGTATCCGAATGTCCGCCAATCATTACTGGCCGCAGGTTTTCCAAGGATTCTTCGCGCACATAGAGAAATGCAGTGCCACTAGGTCCCAACATCCATTTATGAAAGCATCCTGCATAAAAATCACAACCCATGCTAGTCAGGTCCAAGTTGAAGGTACCTGCTCCATGTGCTCCATCGATTGCGGTGAGTATCCCTCGTGACTTGGCTAGGTTACAAATCTCGGGAATAGGAAATACCAATCCGGTGGTGCAGGTCACATGTGGGATAGCAATTACTTTCGTTTTAGTGCTGATTAATTTTTGAACCTCGTTCAAGTTTTCTGCTTGTGTAGCTTTGGGCTCAAAGATACGGAGGACAATTCCGTCATATTTCGCCCGATTGAGCCAAGGAAGGGCATTTCCTGCATGTTCGTGGCTCGTGAGTATCACTTCATCACCTGCCTGCAGTGGAATGCCCCAAGCTAGAATATTGATGCCCTCTGTGGTGTTGTGGGTAATGGATAATTCGGTGGTTTTGATGCCGAAAAATTGAGCCAACTGCACGCGTTCTGCATCCGAGTTGCCGTACTCCCCGCTGGTATTGATGTCCAAACTGCTTTGTTGAAGTGCATCGAGTACAGAATAAGGAGCAGGACCAAATGTACCGTTGTTGAGGTAGATACGGTTATTCCTAAGGGGAAACTGGTGGCGGATGGCTTTCCAGTAGGCTTCCTCCTCCAAGTTTGGGGAGGGAAAGGGAGGTCTACTAGTTGCGGGAGGGGCAAATGCTGCCAATCCAGGAAGGCTTAATCCTAGGCCAAGGTGATGGAGAAAAGTTCTTCTGCTTGCCATAACGATCGCATTGAGAAGGAAAATAAGAAAAATTGTGGTTATCCTGCTAATTTTTCTAGAGTTGGTATAGATTCTCAGTTTGGTGGTGCTACTCGTCCAAGGATTTAGGAAAGTACCAATTCCAAGTTGACACATGGAGGAACATCTTCTTCGTAATGGCTCACGTAGATGATTGTAGCAGGAAGTCTGAGAAGGAGGTCTTGCAGCGTGTTTTTAAACAGCTCCCGTTGTTGTTCGTCTAAGCCTTGAGAAGCTTCGTCTAGGATCAAGAGTTGCGGTTTTTTGATCAATGCACGAGCAAGCAAAGCCCAGCGCTGTTGAGCAAGCGATAGTTCAAAAAAGTAAGTCTCCTTCAAGTCTTGTAGTTGAAAGGTTTCCATCCATGTTTGAGCCAGGGCCTCTTGTTCTGGGGTTACTGATTTAAATAGCCCCAGGGTATCGAAAAGTCCAGAAAGGATCACTTTTCTTAGGCTTTGGTTTCTAGGAAAGTAGCGGCTAAGTTCGGGAGCTACAAACCCAATGGGTTTCTTAAGTTCCCAGATGCTTTCTCCCGATCCCCTTTTCTTTCCGAATAGATAAAAATTTTGGGAATAGGACTGGGGATTTTCTCCGATAAGTAGGCTGATTAAGGTTGATTTTCCGCTTCCATTTTTCCCCTTCAATCGCCAGCGTTCACCGGACTGGATGTTCCAATTGATCTTATCTAGGATAAGGGTTTGGCCATAGCGTATCGAAACCCCCTCCAAACTTACCACAGAACCGGAATAAACGGGGTAAGAGGATAAAATGGGTAAGACTGGGGATAGGTCCCAGGAATGGATTGGTGTAGGCTTAATCTGAGGAGCATACTGGGTACGATTCCAGGTTTGCAGGGCTTCTGAATCCTTCAAATAGGCGATATGCGTAATCTGAGCTGGAATTTCAGCCGAGGTGGTCGTGAGGAGTACGTGGATGTTGGCATGGATGCAGGCTGCTAAGAAATCCCCAAAGGCTGCACGGCTTTCCTGGTCTAATCCAGTGAGGGGCTGATCCATCAAATAGAGTAAGGGCTGCCGCAAAAGGCCAACTGCCAGAGAGAGTCTGCGTGTTTCTCCATTGGATAGCATCAACAAGGATGCATCTAGAAGGTGATTTAGTCGTAGGAGTTGGGCAACCTTTTCAGGTGTCCAAGGCCCCTTCCGCATGGCGGGAATGGAATGAAGGTAACTGCCAACAGTAATAGTGTCATGAACATCGGCACTATTGAAGCGTTGTTGGTAGTAGAAATTTTGTAGGCCTGCCTTATTTCGGATGGGATAATCCTGGGAGACCAGTGCGATCAAGTCTCGGAAACTGTGGACCTGGCCTGCTAAATTTTGTTTTGCTACGTACTCATCCGCAAAGGGAGTAAGTAGGTGACCTTGTGATAGCAAAGTCTTCCCAAGTAGGGTTTCCAATAGCCCGGTTAAGGACTTTCCTGAATCTCCATACACTGCCCAATGCTCCCCCTGCTTCCAAGTAAAGTGGAGTCCTTCCCCAAGGTTTTCTCCTCGAAAATGCACCTTTGCACTGCTTAGTTGGATGAGGATTGGGTTGGGCATGGAGAAAAATTAGGAGCAAGTTATAAGCTAAATTGAGTGTTTTTCGGTGAGTTATTTTATATTAATAACTCGAATAAATTTTATATAAAATATTGATTAATATTAATTTATACATTTATATATCAAGTGAATTTAATCTATGGGGTAGGGGATAAAGACAAAACTGGTAAAGGCTCCATCCATCACGAATAAGCAGCAAAATTCATCAGGGTCTTTGTAGGCCTTAGTAAATTCTTCAACGGCATCTTCAGCGATCAATCCCCGCTGTACAAACTCGTCGATGTAGGTGATGAAGTAGTTCCAATCCAAGTCCTTCTCTGCTTTGCCAATAAAAATTTTCCCGATGGGTTGCATCTCTTTCGAGATGGGAAAAATAGGATAAGCTGAGAAGCCTTTGGACCGAACTTGGTAAGAAGCTTCTTTCAGCACATCGCAAATTTTGATAAAATCCGTGGTGATGGTACCGAGGTATTTACCACTTAATTCGGGATCGTTAAAATCTGAGATCATGGTTTGAGACTTAGTCGTACAACATTTTCAACATGGTAAGTTTGTGGAAACATGTCCACGGGCTGCACCTGATCCACTTGGTAGAGCTCTCCTAGCAAAGCCAGATCTCTAGCCTGGGTTGCAGGATTACAGGAAACGTAGACGATTATGGGAGCAGCAATACGAAGTAGCATTTGAATGACCTTTTCATCCATTCCAGCTCGCGGAGGATCGGTGATGATTAAGTCTGGCTTGGCATGTGTTGCCATAAATTCATCGTTCAGGATATCTTTCATGTCTCCAGCATAGAATAGCGTGTTTTCGATTCCATTCAACTGGGAATTTAGTTTGGCATCTTCAATGGCTGCTTCCACATATTCCACCCCAATCACCTGCTTGGCTTGTTTGGCCACAAAATTGGCAATAGTGCCTGTACCTGTATACAAGTCATAGACCACCTCATTTCCTTTCAGTTGGGCCTGATTACGGACTACCTTGTACAATTCGTAGGCTTGTTCAGAATTGGTCTGGTAAAATGATTTCGGCCCTATTCTAAACCTTAACCCTTCCATTTGTTCTTCGATATAAGGAGATCCTGAATAGGTTACCAATTCCAAATCGTGGAAGGTTTCATTGCCCTTGGTGTTGATGACGTAGAGTAAGGAGGTAATTTCAGGGAAGCGAACCTTCAAAAAGTCCATTACCTTGGAAATTGACTCCGGGTCATTTTCTCCAAATTGGACGATGACCATCGTTTGTTGGGTGCTCGTGGTGCGGATGATCAGGTTTCGCAGCAATCCTACCTGATTTCGAATGGCATAAAAAGTTAACCCTTCTTGGCGGGCAAATTGTCGCAACTCATTTCGTATGTCATTGGAAATTCCTCCTTGAAGGTAGCAATGGTCGATGTCGATGATTTTGTCAAACATCTTGGGAATGTGAAAGCCCAAGGCATTCCGTTCAAACTCTTGTTCGGAGTTGATTTCCTCGCGAGTTAACCAGCGGGAGTTGGAAAAGGTAAAATCTAATTTGTTGCGGTAGTATTGTGTATTGGCGGAGGCAAGGATAGGAGCTACTTCCGGCACGGTAACTTTTGCGATCCGCTGAAATTGATCTACGACTTGTTGCCGTTTGTACTCTTGTTGGAGATCGTAGGTGATGTGCTGCCACTTGCAGCCCCCACAGGTCCCAAAGTGCGCGCAAAAGGGTTCGATTCGGTCCTTAGAGTAACTGTGAAAATGAACGGCTTCCCCTTCCATAAAGGAACTTTTGCCTTTGGTGATCCGTACATCGACCACATCGCCTGGAGCGACATTGGATACAAATACTACCTTGCCTTCGTGGTACCCTAGGCATTTACCTTCAGTAGCGATGCGTTCAATGGTCAATTGGGTAATGACCTTGTGTTTCATTTTTCGGGACATGGCTGTAAAATTAGGAAAAACGTAGGGAATTGGACTACCTAGTAACTCGTGGAGGGCCTCTTTTCTCAATACTTTCCTAATTCGCATTGTTTCTAGTCAATTTTCTATCTTTATGAGCAAATGTCGGCTATGAACTATACGAATAAAGTGGTGGTCATTACGGGTGCCACCTCAGGAATAGGGGAAGCCTGTGCGACTGTATTTGGAGCCGCTGGGGCCAAACTGGTGATCACAGGAAGAAATGCGCAGAAATTGGAGGACACTGCATCCAAACTTCAGGCCATGGATTTTACGGTCCTTCCAATCCTAGCGGATGCCAGTTCTGAAGCCGATAATAAGCGTATGGCAGAGGAAGCCCATGCTCGATTTGGGCGAATTGACTTATTGATCAATAATGCTGGCATTTCCATGCGGGCCTTGTTTCAAGATCTGGATTTGGAGGTATTTCGCAAGGTGATGGACACCAATTTCTGGGGAACTGTCTATGCCACCAAATATTGCTTGCCAGCCATTTTAGCTAGTAAAGGGTCGATTATTGGAATTTCTTCCATCAATGGCTATCGGGGTACACCAGCTAGGACTGCCTACACGGCGAGTAAGTATGCGATGAATGGATTTTTTGAGTCCTTGCGTACCGAGGTGATGAAAAAAGGGGTACATGTTTTGGTCGTAGCACCAGGCTTCACCTCCTCCAATATTCGTAATACAGCGCTAACGGCAGATGGGAGTTCACAAGGAGAATCCCCTCGCGATGAATCCAAGATGATGACTTCCGAGGAAGTGGCCACTCGTATTCTAGAGGCAACAACCCGTAGAAAACGAGATTTGGTCTTGACTACCCAAGGGAAATTAGCTGTGTTTTTAAATAAATGGATTCCAGGAATCCTGGACGGCATTGTCTACAATCAAATGGCCAAGGAAAAAGACTCCCCTTTTAACTAATTCTAAGTAGCACCATTCAATTATAGCCTACTAGTCGATAAACGACAAGACCAATCCATTCTTTCACTAACAATTGCCAACTGTTTATCGAGCCAGGATTTGGATAAATGAACGAAGGGAGATCATATTTAACATCATGGCTGTAATAATCTACGGGAAATGGGATTGTTTTTAGCCCTACTTTGTCAAAGCATTTTTTCGATCGAGGAATGTGAAATGCTGAGGTAATCAACACAAACTCTTGCTCAGTTGATAGTCCATTTTTCTCTAGAAATTCTTTTGTAAAAAGTGCATTTTCTCGCGTGTTTACGCTTTTCTCCTCAATCAGAATATCCGCTTCCGGCATGCCCGTCATGATTAAAAATCGTTTGAGCAATTCCGCCTCACTGCTGGTATTTGTTGGATTCAGGCCCTGTCCTCCGGTAATAAGAATTTTCTTAATCTTGCCCATGCGGTACAATTGAAGTGCCTGCGTAATTCGGTCAGCCCCTCTTCCAAAGAAAGTCCTGTCGGAAGTGGTCTTATTTAGGTTAGTGACCCCAGTCAGGACAATGCCGATTTCAGAGGGAGGAATTTCCGAAAAGGATTTGTAATTGGGTTCCCAAGCTAATAGTGCTAGGTTGGAAAGGAAGGGGTTCGAAAATAAGAGGAGGAGCACAATTCCTGTTCCTAGGATTTTCCTTCCTTTAGATTTTGGGGTGAAGAAGAAAGCGGCTAGCAGAACTAAGATGACCAAGGTGAGAGGCATGGCCAAAAAACTAAGGAACTGGGAAAGGTAGAAAAACATGGCAAAATGGATTAAATCATTATCCGTAATCTTATCAGTAGCTTAGAATTTTTTTGAATTATTCAGGTTAATCGTCGACAGAGTACAATCCTCAGCTGACTTTCTTGAACTTCAAAACTTATTTTCATTCGGTACTAAATAAAATGGGGATAATCAAAATGGATTAATTTGAAAACGAAGAGTTTTAGAAAGTGAAGGTGTATAAAACTCAAATATCACCCCTTTATAGGAGCTTAGTGTTAATCATTTCGGTCTGCATTTTTCGTCTGCATTTCGGTATAGTTTAGCCCAAAACCAAAAGGAAAAAGCGTGTCTTTTTCTGGGTAGCCGGGCGCGTCAGGATCTTGTGCTACCACAGCTGCACTGGTTTTGGCTAGGGCATAAGGAAGCTTTCCTGTAGGGTTAAACTTCCCCATCACAATATCCATCAATGCGGCATCATTTACCCCAAAGGTAGCGAGAAGACCACCTGCATTTAGCACGCCACTTGCTTGATCCAAAACATATGGCTGACGGAAATCGATCGATAAAATGGTCTTGTTGGCGCCCAAGGTTTCCATTACTGCTTGGATGTCTTCCAGTGCGGGAGAGATTTTCCAAGACTTTGATTTTGCCATTTCAGATAAAGATAAAAAATTTAGTTCCTCGGGAAGTGCACCACCAAATCGTCGATCGCTGCCTCCAATGTTTGTGATCTGCACTCGAATAATCGCGTAATCTATTTCTTTCGAAATAACGGGTAATTTTTCTCCTTTGGATTTGTCATATTCTCCTGAGATTACCTTATAATTTGCCCAAGCACGTTCTTTAAATAAGTCTACATTCATTCCCATGGCGAAAATTTTAAGAGTATCCTTACCTATAGGCTGTTCAAGTGGGAGTACAGATTTATTCTGAAGTAGTACGATTGATTTTCGTTGTGCTAAGTCTGCCTTTTTTTGAAAAGAAGCATTCCCCACAATGTAGGCAGCTCGGTTGGGATCGACGTAAGGATTTTCAAAGAGACCTAATTCAAATTGTTCTCTTAGTAGTCTTGATACTGAAAGATTAACTCGACTTTCGGAAAGTTTGCCTGATTCCACTAATGCTACCAATTGTTGGTTGTTACTAAATCCAGAAAGGATGTCTGTTCCTGCTTCTAGAGCGATGAGTAGTTGTTCCTCCACGGTTTTATCTTCTAGCCCCCAAGCTCTATCTCCGATAATCCCTGTGTCGGAGTTTACATAGCCTTTAAACCCAAGTTTATCACGGAGGAGGTCGGTCAGTATACCTTTTGAAAAAGCCATTCCTACATTATTTGGAAGGTAGGATTGGCCAACAGGAATGCCGTAATAGGCCATAATAGAAGAGGCACCCGCATCGACTGCAGTCCGGAATGGAGCTAAGTGGTAGTCGAACTTGCCGGCTGGATAAACTTGATTTTTTCCAAAATCATAATGTGGATCACCTCCTCCTTCTTGAGGACCACCACCCGGAAAATGCTTGATGGTCAATGCAATGCTTTTTGAATTCAGCTGCTCCCCTTGGAGATTTTTAATTAGGACAGAAATAATCTCAGAAGCCAATTCGCTGTCTTCTGTGAATGTTTCGTGCACTCGATACCATCTTGGTTCGGTCGATAAGTCTGCCATATATCCATACATCCCGCGTAGGCCAATGGCTCGCCATTCTTCGGCCATGATTTTTGCAAAATCAGCAATCAGCTCCATGTCTCGGGTTGCAGCCAAACCACTTTCTTTTGGCCAAGCAGAGAAAGAACCTGATTCCTCATTGATTCCAGCTCGAGCATCAATTTCCATGTGGTTTCTAGAGTTGGATTTAAAGAGTGCAGGAATGCCTAATCGGGTGCTTTCAGAAAGTTCTTGCACCGCATTCATAAATTGTGCCGCTTCATAAGGGCTTATTTGTGTGCCAGCAAATCCATTTCCTGGCCCGGTACTTACCGGATTGTTTTTGACTATATTTCTGAACACGAATCGGGTCATTTTCTGATTTTCAATCAGATCCACTGCTCCCTCTGTCATTTCCCCTTTTTCTCCTGCATTGAGCGTGTTGATTAATAGCATCCCTACTTTTTCTTCCAGGGTCATCTGACTAAGCAAATCCGCAATTCGCTTGTCCAGTGGCTGTCGCCAATCTTCGTAGATATCCAGTCTTTTATTTTTGTTGAGATCCTTGAAATGGGCTTGGTTTTGGTGCAGCAAGTCTACTGCTCGAGCTTCAATCGGTGGCTGATTCGTGTAAGTGCCCTGAGCCAAACCTTGGCTTACCACTAAAAAAAATAATGCAAATCCCTTAAATGCTAGTTTCATATGTTAAAGATGGATTGATTGTCAGGGGATAAATAATTAATAAAATTTACTGATCGCTTGTATCTCCATAAGAGTTGGCAGTCAACTAATATTCAGATAGATGGGTACCGCTTCTTCCTTGACTGAAGTTCGAATTTGGTAAAAAATAGTTAAAGCTTTTTGAACATCACTTCATTAATTTAATTAAGCCAAGCTATTTTTTATAGGAGGCTCACATATTTACAATTTGTTCGTGAAAAATTGAGTCAGAAAGTTAATTTTGAACATGCCTTCAAACCAGCCTAATTTAATTCCATTTTTAAAAGAATTAGCTACCCAATTGGAAGGGAGACTCCAATGGGATACCCTCACCAAAACCCTCTATGCAACCGATGCATCGGTGTATCGGGAGGTTCCTCTAGCAGTGGCATTTCCCAAGACGGAAAAAGACCTTCAAAAGCTGATTCATTTTGCGAGTGAAAAGGGTACCTCGCTAATTCCAAGGACTGCAGGCACTTCGCTTGCAGGTCAATGTGTAGGAAATGGTATTGTAGTAGATGTTGCTACCCATTTTACACAAATCCTCGAGTTTAACAAAGAGGAGCGCTGGGTACGCGTGCAGCCAGGGGTGGTACGCGATGAACTAAACCGCTTTTTAAAGCCCCATGGGCTATTCTTCTCTCCCATTACTTCGACAGCTAATCGAGCGATGATTGGTGGAATGGTAGGAAATAATTCCTCAGGAACAACTTCCATTGTTTATGGAGTCACTCGTGACAAGGTGATTTCTCTCCATACCATTTTAAGTGATGGAAAAAAGGTGGTATTTAAGGCGCTTTCAGCAGAAGATTTTAAGCGTAAATGCGGGCAGAAAGATTTGGAAGGAAAACTTTATCGGCAGGCATGGGAGGAGCTTGGTCAACCCGAAACAAGAGCAGAAATTCATGCTCAGTTTCCCAAAAAATCCATCCATCGGCGGAATACGGGTTATGCGGTTGACGAATTGCTTCAGGCTTCCCAGTTTGAGGGAACAGAAAATTTTAATTTTTGTAAACTCCTGACTGGTTCTGAAGGTACTTTAGCATTTACCACTGAAATCAAACTGAGTTTAGACCCACTTCCAGATCCAATAGAGATTGTGGTAGCTGCCCATTTTGAATCAATCCACGAAAGCATGAAGTCTGCCCAAGTGGCGATGAAGCATCCCGTGACGGCCGTGGAGTTGATGGATAAAATCATCTTAGACTGTACCAAGGAAAGTATTGAGTACTCCAAAAACCGCTATTTCGTTGAGGGAGATCCCAAAGCGATTTTGATGATTGAATTTCGAGGAAAAACCTTGGAGGAGGCAACAGCAAAAGGGGAGGCACTGGTGGCCGACTTGAAGGGAGCTGGATATGGTTATGCCTATCCGATTATTGAACCTGAGAAAGTGGCTTCTGCTTGGGCACTAAGGGCAGCAGGGCTAGGTCTTTTGGGGAATATCCCAGGGGACCCAAAAGCAGTAGCCTGCATTGAGGATACTGCGGTGGATATTGAAGATTTGGCAGATTACATCGATGAGTTAGATGAGATTTTGGAAGGCTTCAACCAAAGCCCGGTTCATTATGCGCATGCTGGAGCAGGAGAAATTCACATGCGTCCTATTCTTGATTTAAAGAAGGCAGAAGACGTGGAGGATTTTTACCAGATTTCCCTTGCTTCAGCCAAATTGGTCAAAAAATACCAAGGCTCCCTTTCTGGAGAGCATGGAGATGGACGTGTTCGTGCTGCTTTTATCCCGCTGATGGTGGGAGAAAAAAATTACGAACTCTTTCGCCGCATTAAATACACCTGGGATCCTTCCAATATCTTTAATCCTGGAAAAATCGTAGATGCTGCACCGATGAACCAATTTCTACGGTATGAAGTCGGAATGCAAACACCAGAGCCTGAGACCATCTTAGATTTTTCAGGAGTGGGAGGGATACTTCGGCTAGCGGAGAAATGCAATGGTTCGGGAGATTGTCGAAAGCTTCCAGGTTCAGGTGGGACGATGTGTCCCTCCTTTATGGCGACCCGCAACGAGCGGGACTCGGTACGTGGACGTGCAAATACCCTTAGAGAGTTTTTAACGCTAGATAAAAAAGAAAATACCTTTGATCATCCAGAGATCAAAGAAGCCTTGGATTTGTGTTTGAGTTGCAAGGGATGTACTGCTGAGTGCCCTTCCAATGTGGACATGTCCAGCATGAAAGCAGAATTTCTACACCAATACCAAAAGACCCACGGGATACCTTTGCGGTCTCGTGCATTTGCTTACATCAATGAGCTAAATCGTTTGGGGTCATTTATCCCTGCGGTTTCTAACTTTTTCTTGACCAATTCCTTCACAGGAGGTTTACTTAAATCATTTTTAGGGGTAGCTCCAAATCGAAATCTGCCAGAGATTAGTACTATTAGTTTGAGGGCTTGGTACAAAAAGAACTATGCCCTTCTTCCTGCGCCGGCCAAGATGATTAAGGCGGTATATTTTTTTGTAGATGAGTTTACCAACTACAACGATACTCAAATCGGAATCAAGGCGATTTCTTTACTCAAAAAGTTGGGTTATGAGGTAAAGGTAATTGATCACGAGGAGAGTGGGCGCTCTGCACTATCCAAAGGATTGCTGCTGAAAGCAAAAAAGCATGCGGAATCCAATGTTCGTATTTTTGAAACGTTAATTGATGGAAACACCCCTTTGATTGGTTTGGAGCCATCCGCAATTCTAAGTTTCCGGGATGAGTATCCGCGAATCGTAGGTCCAGAGTGGGTGGAAGGCGCGAAGAAACTTAAGTTTCACGCGCAATTGATCGATGAATTTTTGGGTAAGGAAGTTGCTGCAGGAAATATCAAGCCAAGTGAGTTTACCAAACGTGCCGAAAAAATCAAGCTGCATGGACACTGCCATCAAAAGGCACTTTCTTCTCTTTCCTGGACTCAAAAAATTCTCTCACTTCCAATCAATTATGTGGTAGAGCTTATACCAAGTGGATGCTGTGGTATGGCTGGTTCCTTCGGATACGAAGCAGAACACTACCAAGTATCTCAGCAGGTGGGGGAATTAGTGCTTTTTCCAGCTGTTCGAAAGGCTGAAGTAGACACCTTGATTGCTGCCCCAGGCACTTCTTGTCGGCACCAGATTGCTGATGGTACGGGAAGAAAGGCATTGCACCCGATAGAGATTTTGTGGGATGCTTTGAATCGCTAGTCAGAAAATCCTAAATACGCTCCTATTTTTTATAAATCGACAATTACTGTCAATTTTTATAGTCTTAGAGTGGATTGCATTTTGAGTTCTTTATATTCGAGGAGAACTTTTTTTTATGGCAAAACCATTCTTACTCTACCGATCTTCAGCAGGATCTGGGAAGACCTATACCCTCACTTTGGAATACCTCAAGCTTGCATTGAGAAATCCTCAATCTGGCTATCGGCAAATTCTGGCCGTGACGTTTACCAATAAGGCTACTACAGAGATGAAGGAGCGAATTATCTCTGTGCTTGAGGGATTGAGTCACTTCGTAGATCCAAATAGCCCCTTAGATAAGGAGCTTATGGATTTTTTAAAATTGGATGAAGTGAAGTTGATGCAACGAGCTCGGACGACACTCTTGTATGTATTGCATGGCTATGGTCATTTTGCGGTAACCACGATCGACTCCTTTTTTCAAAGGGTAATCCGTTCTTTTGCAAGAGAAATGGATTTGCAAGCCAAGTTTGACTTGGAAATGGATACCGATGCAGTTTTGGATAAGTTGGTGGACCGAATTGTGGAAAAAGTTGCTGAAGATCCAGTTTTACGCAATTGGTTGGTAGACTATGCCGAGGAGCAGCTATTAGATGGAAAATCTTGGGACATTCGGTTGGGAATTAAAGGGCTTGGGAAGGAGATTTTTCAGGAACAATTCAAGTCTTTTCGAGCAATTTTTCAGGAAAGTGTGTGGCAAGAAGGGTTTTTACCTGAGCTTAAAAGTCAGATTTCTCGTATTCGTCAATCCTTGATTGTAGCGGGCAAAATTCAAGCCCAGCAGGCAGAGGATATTCGGATTCAATTTGGATTGGAATGGACGGATTTCAAAGGAGGAAGCAACAGTTTTGCAAAGCGGTTTGGGGTTCTAGGCAACCCAAAAATGCCTTTTCCAGAGCTTACCACAACCATGCTACGGGATTTGCCGGAGGTGAATAATTGGTTTGCCAATAAATCTAGACAGGAGTTGGCAATTCGTGAGGCTTTTGAGGCAGGATTGAGGGATTTACTTTTTTCTTGGCCTGAAAAACTCAAGGAATGGAACACTTTTTCGGCCTTGCAAAAAAATTTAAATGCTTTTGGAGTGTTTAGAAATTTGATTTTGGAGTTGCGAGATTTAAAAGATGAGGAAGGTATTTTATTGATTTCGGATGTAAATGATTTTTTGGCTGAGATTACTCGAGAAAATGAAGCCCCTTTTTTGTACGAAAAAATTGGAAATCAGTACCAACACTTTTTGATCGATGAATTTCAGGACACCTCTGAATTTCAATGGGCAAGTTTCAAGCCTTTGTTGGAAAACTCGCTTGCTTCGGGCAATACCAATTTAGTAGTGGGTGATGTGAAGCAGTCGATTTACCGCTGGCGTGGGGGAAAATTAGAATTATTGTTGTCTGAAGTGCAAGAGCAGATTCATTCCGATTTTGTGGAAGTTAAGAACCTCAGTGTCAACTACCGGAGTCTTCCAGGTATCATTGCCTTCAATAATACTGTTTTCCAGCAATTACCAGCACTAATGGAGCGGGGTATGGAAGCCCATTACGCATTAGATCCAGAAAACAAGCTATCTCATGCATTTGAGGGCGTAACTCAGGAGTTTCCAGAAACTAAAGAAAAGGTTTTGTTTCAAGGAAAAATCCGAATGGAATTTGTTGAAAAAAGCAGCGGTGAAAGGACGCAGGAGGATGAATTTGAGGAGGAGGCAGTTGAGCTTGGCGCCTTAGAAAAACTTCCTGATTTGGTAAGGCAGTTGCAGGATAGAGGTTATGCGTTGAAAGACATTGCCTTTTTGGTACGTAAAAATGGGGAGGGAGCTATTTTGGCGGATAAATTTATGGAAGTGCAGCGGCAATCGACCAATTCGAACTATCGCTTTGATGTACTTTCCGAAGAATCCTTGTTTATCGACAAATCCATCGCCGTTAAATGTGTAGTTGGTTTTTTAACCTTTTTAAGTGATCCTTCAAATCGAGTGGCCTTCAAAACCCTTTGGCAATTTTATGCCTTGGTTCACGGAATTCCGATAAGCCACGAGCTATTTTATGTGGAGGGATTGCCAAATGAATTGTGGGAGAAGGAACAAGAGTTGCTAACTAGGCAAGCAAGTTTCCAACAGATGCCTTTGATTGAATTGGTAGAGCAGGGGCTTACTTTTCTTGGATTAACTCAAAAGCAGCAGGATCTGAGCTATGTCTCTGGATTTAAGGAGGCTGTTATGGATTATGTAAAAAAGAATCGAGCTGACTTACTTGGTTTTTTAGATTGGTGGGAGCTAAACAAGAAGAAGCGAACTGTGAAAATTCCAGAGGACCACGATGCGATGCGGATATTGACTATTCATAAGTCCAAAGGACTCCAATTTAAGGTTGTGATCCTGCCCTTCATGGATTGGGGGATTGTTTCCTCAGGTCTGCAAGCGCCTATACTATGGGCTCCATTTGAATCAGAAAACGGAGTACAGACGGTTATCCCATTGACCCACCAAACCCTTTTGAAAAACAGCCATTTTGCAGCGGCTTACAACGAGGAAGTTCGCTTGTCCTATTTGGATTCGCTCAATATGCTGTATGTTGCCTTTACTCGTGCGGAGGAGGCTCTTTTTGGTTTTGGGACATATTCAATCTCCAAAACTAAAAAAGAAATTTCACCCACCCGTACAGGCAATCTCCTGTACACCTTGTTTTCTGGAGGATTTCAGTTGGAAGGAGAATCAAGTTCCTCCTGGGATTCAGAGACACATACCTTTGATTGGGGAATTTGGCCTTCCATGACCTCAATTGATAAAGGGGAAGTTGTGGAAGTCTTCCCGCTTCGTTGGGATTGTATGGATTGGAAGTCCAAATTACAGACCAAAGCCTATCCTTGGGATTTTTCTTCGGAGGGAATTCGCGCAAGAGAGCAGCGAGATTTTGGGATAATTATTCACGCTATTTTGGCTGAAGCTAAAGGTTTTGAGGATGCGATTCAGCTTGTCAAGCAGTACACGTTTGAGGGGAGATGGGAAGAAAATACTGCTTTCGAAATTAAGCAAAAGTTAGCCCAGCTTTTTGCCTTGCCTCAAGTAAGGGGATGGTTTGATCCAGATTTACCTACCTTGATTGAACAAGGTATTTTGTTGCCAGGAGGAGTTCAAAAGCGTCCTGATCGAATTTTGATTGGGAAAGACGAGGCACTCGTGATTGATTTCAAAACCGGAGTTAAGCGCGAATCCCATGCACACCAAGTCCAGGAATACATGACCTTGGTCAAGGCCTTGACCAAGGTCCCGGTCAAAGGATACCTCTGTTACCTAGAACCAACTGAAATTATCGCGCTATGACCCCTTTTTTAAAAGAAACAGCTCAACAACTTTTAGATTCTGGTCGGGATTTGAAAGATCTTCGTGTGGTGTTACCCAATCGTCGTGCAGGACTTTTTTTCACCAAGTACCTAGGTGAATTGATTGAACAACCTGTTTGGATGCCTGAGGTAGTGACGATAGAGCAGTTGGTATATCAGCTGGCAGGAAATACGCCTGCGGACGACCTTACCTTAGTTTTTGAACTCTACGAAGTCTACCGAACCTTACAAAAAGATGCAGAATCCTTTGATCGTTTCTATCATTGGGGGGAGTTGATTTTAAAAGATTTCAATGATTTGGATCAATTCTTGGCTCCAGTAAAGCAGGTATATGCCCACCTGGCAGAAATTAAGGAATTTGAATCGGATCTAAGTTTTCTCACTGACGAACAATGGGCTTTAATTGCACAATTTTGGAAGGCTTTTGAACGTCAAAATGAAACCGAAAAAGCTCGTTTCCTAAAATTTTGGCAAATTCTAGGAGCTCTTTATGAAGGGTTTCAAGAGCAACTTCAAAAATCTGGATTGGCCTATGGGGGACAATTGTATCGGCAAGTAGCCTTGACAATCGATTCCGTACCAAAACCTGATAAACACGTAATTTTTATTGGCTTCAATGCTTTTACAGGTGCTGAAGAAAAGATTATCACTTATTTTATTCAGGAATTTGCCGCTGAGATTTATTGGGATGTGGATGCTTATTACTTGGATGATTCACTTCAGGAGGCGGGGTTGTTTTTCAGAGAATACAGGAAAAATGTAGTATTTGGTCAAACATTTCCCAATCAGATTCCTGCTCGAATCCAGAAAAAAGGAGCTCAAATTCATACGCACGCCATTCCCTTAAAAACCAATCAAGCCAATTTAGTGGGCAAATTACTAGAGCAGGTAGAGCAAGGGGATCAATTAGAAGAAACGGTCATAATTCTTCCGGATGAGCAGTTGTTATTCCCGGTTTTGTACCAGCTTCCTGAGGAGATCACCAAACTCAATGTGACCATGGGATATCCCATGCGCAATGCACCGATTTATGCTTTTTTGGATGCAGTATTGGATTTGCAGCGACATGCCAAGCAAAAGGATGGCCATGTTACCTTTTACCATAAATCTGTTTTAGATCTGTTGGCATATCCCTATTTGCAAGCTGAGAATGGTTTGTTGGCTTCTCAAATAACCAAAAAAATTCAAGAGGAGAACTGGGTAGATGTCCCCGAAGAGCTTTTGACCCAGGAAAACCCCCTTTTTGATTTGGTATTTCAAAAAATATCAAGTGACTTGTTGATCGATTATTTGCTTGCATTAATTGACTATTTAGCAAAGGAACTTCAAGAGGATTCTACTCAAAAAAGTTACTTGTTTCAAGCTTTTAAGCAATTGAATCGCGTACAGGAAATATTCAATTCAACGGGTAGTAAAGGGCTAAAAGTTGAATTTCTATTGAGCTTGTTTCGGAAGCTTTTTCGAGATCTGAAGTTACCCTTTGAAGGGGAGCCTCTCCAAGGCCTGCAGGTGATGGGTGTCTTGGAATCTCGAAATTTGGATTTTAGGCGTGTGATTATTTGTGATTTGAATGAAGGTAGTTTTCCTCCTGGAGGAGGGATCCAATCGATGATTCCGATGAATCTTCGTAAAGCTTTTCGTTTGCCAGTGCAGGAACAAAATGATGCCATCTATGCATACACCTTTTACCGCTTGTTGCATCGAGCAGAAGAGGTGCATTTGATTTATACCACCGCAGGGGAGCAAGGTAAATCCAGTGAGATGAGTCGATTTATACAGCAGATGCGGGTGGAGTTGCCTATTTCAGCCCCAAAATCGGTTTTAGTCCCGGTAAATCTTACTCCGAATCAACCCATTACACTTACAAAAAGTCCAGCCATGCTGGCTCGCTTGGCACGGTATTTTAAGCCCAAGGGGGAAGCAGAAGCCGAAAAGCGATTTTCTGCCTCTGCACTCAATATGTACCTGGATTGCCGCTTACGATTTTATTTGTGCTATGTAGCTGAATTAAAAGAGAAAGAGGAAATAGTCAAAACAATTGACCCGATGACTTTTGGTACACTCCTGCATAGGGGAGTGGAAATTCTTTATCAGATTCCCGAAGGAAAAGAATTTCGTGAGATAACAAGCCATGAAATCAATCGCCTGTTGCCACAAGTGCCAAAAGTGGTGGAGCAAGCTTTTCGAGAACTGTACAAAAAAGAGGAAGGAGAGGAACTATTGCTTACGGGGCAATTGCAAATTGCTCGCGAGGTACTGACCAAGTACATTCAAGCCATTCTTGCCTACGATCAGAGGAATGGAGATTTTAGGGTGGTTGGTTTGGAAAAAGAACATCGAGCACATCTTTCCATTAAAACAGAGGAAGGAGATCAAGAAGTGGCCCTTGGAGGGGTAATTGATCGAATGGATATCAAGGATTCCGTGGTCCGCCTTTTGGATTACAAAACAGGAAAGGATACCAAAAAAATTACTTCCATCGGTTCACTCTTTGATAGAGAAAACACGAAAAGAAACAAGGCGGCAATGCAAACTTTCCTCTATGCCTTTTTTTACCACTACCAGTTTCCGGAATCCCGACTTCCTCTAAAACCTGGTATCATCAACATCAAGGAAATCTATTCCCCAGATTTTTCTCCTTACCTAAAGTTGGATGATATTGAGGTCAACGATTACCGAGATTTTGCAGAAGAATTTGAAAAAGGACTTCGTGAACTGCTAGAGGAAATTATCGATCCCTTGATCCCTTTTGATCAAACTGAGGACAAGAAAAAATGTACCTTCTGCGCCTATAAAGAATTGTGTGGAAGGTGAATTTTTTTAAGCTAAAAAAGAACTCAATTCAATAGGTGCAACTTCTTGTTTGGGTAGGGGAGTGGCACAAGTAGAGTATGGGATGTTAAGAATCTGGCAAGGGTAAGATTAACCTTGATTGGGTGAGATGTTTAATAAAATTGCAGTGAATACAAATGCTAGACAGGGCTCATATTTTAAATTTTAGAACCTGATTATCGATTTTTTTTGTTCCTACAAGTAAATCTATCCATTGGAAAAGGAAAAAAAAAGAAGGCGTATATCCCCTTTTTACTTGTATAAAATTAAGTTTAATTTAAATTATTTAAATAATTGATTTTTAGATTATTATATTGGATTTATGTCTGTCTAAATTAGACAATGCTAAAATATTTAGCCTAGACTAAATAAATTTAAAAACGAATAATCCCCTTTTATTTGAAGAATAGCTGCCTTCCGACTTCGCTTTCTTGGCGTGAATAAAAAGTAACGATCTAGTCGATGAAATCCGGGCAGGAAATCGGATGGAT
>JAURGC010000029.1 GCA_030833985.1 Algoriphagus sp.
ATAAAATTCGGAATCAACTTTTAGGGTTCGCTCAAAAAACTAAATTCCACCCAAAACGCACCTATTGAAATCGGTTTTTCTCTTTCTAACCTTCCCCAAGTGCATTCCTCCCTTTTTATAGCTATATTAGTAGTTAGGTGCAATTTATATTTTCTCATGAACCGATTGTCGTCTCCCATTGGTTGGTTTTTGGTATGCATTAGCCTCATCGGTTGTAGTCCCAAAGCTACCTTTCGCATTTTGGATAAACCCATCACCTGGAATGCCGAGCGAGAGCAACTTTCCTTAAACTACCTCAAAGAGCGGCATGGATTGGACCAATCCAATGCTACCATCATCCCAAAAATGGTCGTAGTTCATTGGACAGCCATTCCAACCATTGAAGTTACCCATGACGTATTCAATCCCATCACCCTGGGAGGACGTGCTGACCTTACCGGCGCAAGTAACTTGAATGTTTCTAGCCAATTTTTGATAGATCGAGACGGTACAATTTTCCGATTACTTCCAGAAACCACTTTTGCAAGACATGTGATTGGCCTAAATTACCTGGCTATCGGCGTAGAAAATATTGGCAGCAATGACATGCCCCTGACCAAGGCACAATTGGAAGCCAACGAGCAGCTGATCCGCTACTTAAAACGAAAATATCCAATCGACTACGTCATTGGACATCACGAGTACCAGCGCTTCCAAAAAACAGACCTTTGGAAGGAGATGGATCCTAATTACCGCACCGTAAAATCAGATCCTGGAGATGCCTTCATGAATCGATTACGGAAAAAATTGTCTGACCTGAATTTAAAACCACTTCCTTCGCTTTGATTGCCTTATGAATTTGGCCCTCAAGTTTTCGCTTCCTTTTCTTCTTTTTTATTTGCTTTGGATAACTTGTCCTGCTCAAGAGGCAACACCACTAGCACCAAAAACAAATTTTTTAGAATCCAAAAACAGTACTTCAGCAAAAATTGAAGCTCCCTTTGTTGTCATTCCCCATTCCCTACCCGAGATCCCACGGGAATTTCGTGGGGTTTGGATCGCCACAGTAGCAAATATTGACTGGCCGCTATCTCCAACAGATCCTTGGGAAAAACAAAAAAAAGACTACCTCGAACTGTTAGATTATTACCAAAAATTGCATTTCAATGCGGTAATCGTTCAAATACGTGCCTCCGGAGATGCACTTTACCCCACTAATCTAGCACCTTGGTCCAAATATCTCACCGGTACGCAAGGAACTAGGCCACAGACTGAAAAAGACCCACTTGAATGGATGATTGATGCAGCACACGAGCGTGGATTGGAGTTTCACGCTTGGCTCAATCCCTACCGAGCCACCATGGACCTCAATACCGCTACATTAAGTCCACAACATGATTTCAACACCCATCGAAAGTGGATGCTTAAATACGGTAGCAAGTGGTACTACGACCCAGGCTTACCTGAAGTGAAAGCACACTTGCTTAAAATCATTGATGAAGTAGTTGAGAACTACGAAATTGATGCCATCCATTTCGATGACTATTTTTATCCTTACCGAGAACCCAATTTGGAGTTTCCTGACCAAGCCTCTTATGCGGCCTATAAAAAACCTGGCCAATCCAAAGACGATTGGAGAAGGCAAAATGTAAATGAGCTGATTCTAGCACTCAGCCAAACCATCAAAAGCAAAAAGCCTTGGGTTCAGTTTGGCATCTCACCTTTTGGGGTATGGCGTAATAAAAGTAAAGACCCAAAAGGCTCCCCTACACAAGCTGGGCAAACCAACTACGACGACCTCTTTGCAGACGTGCTTCTTTGGATGAAAAATGGTTGGATCGATTACTTGATTCCTCAACTTTATTGGAGCTTGGAACATCCTCTTGCCTCCCATCGATTGCTTGCAGAATGGTGGTCAAATACAAGTTTTGGTATTCCCATTTACCTAGGCAATGGTCCATACAAAATTCGAGACGATTCGGATTTGGCTTGGAAAAATCCAGAAGAACTCATCAATCAAGTCCATTTCGGCAGAACCTTGCCTCAAGTTCAAGGAAACTCCTTTTTTTCAGCAAAATCCATCTTTCAAAAAAATAAAGACATCGCCCAACTCCTAAAAAAGGAGGTGTATGATCACCCTGTTTTACCCCCTGAATTTGAGCCCAAAACTCATGTTCAGATCCACAAACCACAAATCTTAGGTCTTCAAGATTTAACCACAAAAATCCAACTTCAACTGGAAAAGCAATTCGATCCTTCCATTCGGTATGCCCTCGTTCAGGGTGGAAATGACCTCAACAGCATCCATCAGGCCACAATTCATAAGGTTTGGGTAGGAAGCACCCAAAAATCAAGCCTTACTATCCCCCAATTAAATAGCAACTACCTGGCCATTCGTTGGCTGGATAACTTTGGCAGAGTGATCCATAGTCAAGTGCTGCAACTTACTAAAACTACCCATCCATGAAAGACATGCTCGTTCGGCTGCTAGAACTTCCATCAGGAACAGAACTAGAGCAAATGCTACTGGAGAAGGAAAAAATTGTGGTACGCAGAGCTATCCCACCAGAAAAACACTTGGTATCTGACTGGGTCTTGCAGGCGTTTGGGGCTTATTGGCATTCGGAGGTAGAGGTGGCATTTTCTCGCCAGCCTGTTTCCTGTTGGATTGCGCAGCGTGACAATATCATTTTAGGTTTTGCCTGCTACGAAAGTACTGCACGAAATTTTTTTGGCCCTACAGGCACCAAGGAGTCTGAGCGAGGTAAAGGCATCGGAAAACTATTGCTTCTCAAATCCCTAGAATCCATGCGGGAAATGGGCTACGCTTATGCCATTATTGGTGGCGTAGGACCAGCAGAATTCTATGAAAAGGCAGTTGGTGCCAAAATCATCGAAAACTCAGAAATCAGCATCTACCAACATTTACTTCGCAAACCATGACCCAAAGCTCCTCCAAAAACCCTTGGCTGTGGGTTCCCACGCTTTACCTCACAGAATCGGTCCCTTATGTGCTAATCATAACGGTGTCGGTGGTGATGTATAAAAATTTGGGCATCTCCAATGCAGACATTGGATTATACACTTCCTTTCTCTACTTGCCTTGGGTAATCAAACCTATCTGGAGCCCGATTCTAGAACTTTTTGGTCATAAAAAGCAATGGTTTTTGAGCATGCAGTTTATCTTGTCACTGGTGTTTTTGGGCGTTGGATTGACAACCGGTAGTTCTCATTTTTTCACACTCACACTTGCCTTTTTTTGGATGGGTGCTTTTGCCTCTGCCACCAACGACATTGCTTCGGATGGGCTGTATTTGATTGCCTTAAAACCCGAACAACAAAGTTTTTTTGTGGGAATGCGCAGCACCTTTTACCGGGTAGGAATGATAACCGGTCAAGGATTAATCGTGATTGTCGCCGGCTTTTTAGAAGAGAAATTTGCCGATCCTACCCAAGCCTGGTCATGGACCATGCTTGGCGTGGGAGGTTTGATGTTTGCACTAACTGGGATCAATTTTCTCACTACGCCCAAGGTATTGGAGGAACACATCTCCAAAGAAGTTCAACCTAGTTTTGCCAAGGTATTTTCTACCTTTTTTACCAAAAAAAATATAGGTTTATCCCTGGCCTTTGTCCTTCTCTACCGCTTAGGAGAATCGCAACTCGTGAAAATGGCCTCTCCTTTCTTTTTGGATGAGCGCACATCAGGTGGCTTAGGTTTAAGCACCACCGAGGTAGGGTTTATTTATGGTACGCTAGGAGTAATTTCTTTGTTGATAGGCGGTATATCAGGCGGTATCGTGATCTCTCGGGATGGATTAGGGAAGTGGATGATGCCCATGGCTATTGCTATCAATGCCCCAAATATCGGCTACGTGTTTTTGGCGTGGATGCAACCGGATAGCGTGTACTTTGCGGCCTTAGTTGTCGTGATTGAGCAGCTTGGCTATGGTTTTGGCTTTGCGGCATTTATGGTGTTTTTACTTTTTCTAGCAGAAGGAATTTTCAAAACAGCCCATTATGCCCTTGCTACAGGATTTATGGCCATGGGGATGATGCTTCCTGGCATGCTCAGCGGATACATTCAGCAGTGGCTCGGCTATCCAGGATTTTTCGTATGGGTAGTGATCGCTACGATTCCCGGATTTGTGATGGCTTATCGGGCGAAGTTTCCGAGGGAGTTTGGGAAGAAGGTTTCTTGAGGAACAAGGTACGAAATAAGAAGTACGAGGGGTTGAGTAGCGTTGAGATTATCCTTCAGCCTCATCCCCTTTTTACTTTGCCCCATTACAAACCCAATATTCAAATCAATTTGTTTTGCACTAGTACAATCAGCCGAGCCGATGAATAAAAAACAAAAGATTGCCCAGTTGTTTTCACCTGCCGCATTTATTCACGATACAGAAGAAAATTACCAGGCCATAGAAACTTTGATTCGCGACCAGGAAATTGGGGGACTTACTTTTTTTCATAGCAGGTTTTCTGCTGCGGCAAACTTTGAGAAGCGAGCAGAGGTACTGGAAACTACGGGTACCTACGAGCAACTCATTGCTCTGATCAACCGCTACCAGAAAATTTCCAGGATCCCACTATTAATCAGCATCGATGGGGAATATGGTTTGGCCATGCGTATTGAAAAAACCCCCCAATACCCCTTTGCCATTACCTTAGGAGCTTTAAAAAGTGATGCAGAACAATGGGTGACTGAGGTAGGATTCCGCATGGGCTTGGACATGAAGTGCTCTGGCATCCACCTCAATCTTGCTCCTTGTGCAGATGTGAATACCAATCCCAACAATCCTGTGATTGGCTACCGCTCTTTTGGAAATCAGCCTGAAAAGGTATCCCAACTTGCCTTTGCTTTCTATTCGGGAATGAAAAAGGCGGGAATCGGAGCCTGCTTGAAGCATTTTCCAGGACATGGAGATACGGCAACCGACTCACATCTAGGCTTACCTATTTTAAACAAAACCAAGGCCGAACTGGAGGCAGAGGAATTACTTCCTTTTCAAGTGGGCATCAATCAGGGCGTAGAAATGATCATGGTAGGGCACTTGGCGGTACCTGCCCTCACTGGGGGAAAAAACATTCCAGCCAGCATCAGCCGCGAACTGATTACCGACTTGCTCAAGGGAGAAATGGGGTTCAAAGGCCTGGTGATCTCCGATGCATTGAATATGAAGGCAGTGGCCAACCTATTTGCTGAGCCAGGCGAACTGGAATGGCAGGCATTCTTTGCAGGCAACGACATCTTATGTTTTTCGGATCATGTGAAAGAGGGCATAGAGAAAATTGCCCAGAATGGTTCAGATCCAGATATTGAGGCAGTTTTTGAAAAAGTCATGGACTTGAAAAAGAGATTGGGTGTACTCGAATCCAAGCCATTTGAAGTGCCTGTCTTCGACTGGAACAGCCATTCCAAACTGCTAAAAGACTTGGCTAAGAACTACGTTTCGGTACTCTCAGGAGAGATCAGATCTGAAGCACTTCAGGCTTTGGCAAAAGCAGGAAAACTGGGTTATCAAGAATTTTTTACGACAAATCCAAGTCACTTTTCCAAGCAGTTAAATTTAGCTTTTTCCCCCATCGAACAAGCAGAAAAGGTGATTTTGGCGGTCTTTGTTCCGAGCCACAAGCCTTTGAACCAATTTGGGATGGACCCAACTGTCTTGAATGAAATCCAAACCTTGGCGAGAACAAAGTCTTGTATTCTAATTCATTTTGGGAATCCTTTGGCACTGAAACACCTGGGCGCATTGGATGACTTTGAAACGGTGATCTGCGCATATCAGGGATTTACCGAGGTTCATCGAATTGTTGCAAAACTCATCTGCTTTTAGTAACTCTGTATTAGGATTTTTTACCTACCAGTTGGTTCAAAGGTAGTTCTCTTGCTAGCTATTTCTATTCTTGGTTAAAATTTAAAAGGTACTTTTTCTAAAAATCTTCAAATGGAGAAACACAGAATAAAAAAAATCCTGAACATTAGTTTCATTTTAGCCAGCTTAGGTAGCCTTTGGTTTGTCCCATGGTTATTGGTATGGGCATGGATAAAGCCACTTCCAGATACCATACAAGAGCAACTTGAAGAAGGGATTTCCTATGGCTTTGATGGAATGATTGTTTATGTAGATCAAGCTGGAAAACCACCCGAAGCTTATGCAGCTGGTTGGCATGATAAAAAAAAAGGGATCCCTGCCAAGCCTCAAGCTCTTTTCAAAATAGCAAGCATAACCAAGCTCTATGTTGCCGTAGCCACTGCTAAGCTAGTGAGAGCAGGCCATTTATCTTTGGATAAAAGTTTATCAGCCTATTTCCCAGAACTCGCTAATCGAATTGAAAATTCGGAAAAAATAACTTTGAAAATGATGCTTCAACATCGAAGTGGCATCCCAAACTATGTGGACCATCCTAATTATTGGACCAATCCCCCAAAAAATAGAATGGAAACCCTTGCATATGGATTGGACTTGCCTGCTGATTTTCCTCCTGATGAAAGTTATGGCTATTCCAATACAAATTACCTTTTGATATCAGACCTCATTGATAAAATCTTAGGCTATCCGCACCAATTGTTCATCAAACAGGAAATTCTTACCCCTCTCGGATTGAAAAACACATTTGGCGCTCTAAGTGAGGTGAATTTAGATGAAGTGATGAGTGGGTATTATGTGGGTGTAGATACTGACTTTAAGAATGAAGACACTGGGTTAATGCTCGCTACTGCTTCAGACGTAAGTGTTTTTTTAAGAGCATTGAATGATGGTTCGGTTTTTAATTCAGGAGAACAGGAAATCTATTCATCTATCTACACTTACGAACATACCGGACTGCTTCCAGGCTATCAGAGTATTGCAAAATACCATCCAGAATTGGATTTGGTGGTTATTCAATTCAACAATACAACCAACTTCAATGGATATAATTGGAGTCTAGCTGAAATAATTTACAATAGAATTATTTCCCAAATAGAAAGGGAAAGTAGCTGATTTGGGTTTTTTTTTGATTATCCGTCAGGATGATAGTCAGCAAACTACAGCTTAGCTAAATGAATTTCAAAACTTATTTTTCTTTGGTTACAGATAACAAAGATGCTAATCAAATTATTCTTTAATCTCATGAGGAAAACAAAACACTCAATCTTCTACAGAAAAACGGTAATCGACGGTATGTGTATAGGTTTCCCCAGGTCGCAGTACCGGACTTGGAAAATTGGAGTGGTTGATTGCATCCGGCCAAATTTGGGATTCTAAACAAAATCCCCAATGGGTATCATAGGTTTGGCCTGCTGCTCCAGAAAACTTATTCAGAAAATTACCAGTGTAGAATTGAACCCCCATATTGTCCGAATACATGTCTAAAACCCGACCACTCTCGGGGTGTCGTACTCGAGCCACCTGCTTCATTTCATTTGATTTTTCCCGCTTCGTCACGAAGTTATGGTCAAAGCCTCCCCCATTGGCTGCGATTTGGTTTCCCAGGATTTTTGGCAAACGAAAATCAAATGGGGTACCTTCCACGTTCTTCACCTCACCTGTAGGAATAAGCTCCTCGTTTACAGGCGTGTAAGCATCGGCCCAAAATTGAATTTCATGATCCAACACATCGCGTTTCATCCCCCCCAAATTAAAATAGGTATGGTTAGTCAAGTTGATTAAAGTGGCTTGATCTGTGGTGGATTCAAATCGAATTCGGAGCGTATTATCTGCCTGAAGTTCCATCCATAGTGTCGTCTGTAAATTACCAGGATAGCCCTCTTCCCCATCTATGCTGAGGTAGGTCATTTTTACTCCAACTGCATCGTCCGTGGAGTACGTTTCAGGTGTCCAGACCTTTTTATCAAACCCAATCTTTCCTCCATGCAGGTGATTTTTTCCATTCGTTTTTGCCAAATCATAGGTCTCCCCATCCAAATTGAATTGCGCATTTGCGATTCTGTTGGCTACCCTTCCGGCAGTTGCGCCAAAGAAAGGATTTTCTGTAGACAAAAAATCTTCAATTCGATCCAGCGTTAAGGTCACATTCTCCAGCTTCCCATGACGATCTGGTGCAATAATTTTATAAACAATCCCTCCAAAATTAGATAGCTCTACTTGCATAGTGCCATTATTCAGGACGTAGCGGTAAACTGGTTGTCCCTGAAAGTCTGTTAAATGTTCGGAATGAATCATAAATGTGGTGGTTACTGAGTTGGAATTTTTTATGGAAGGAGAAGTACAACTACTTATCAACAAAGCAACAAAAGGAAGAAGTTGGCAAATAGGGAGAATCAAACAATTAATTAGGCGCTTTTTCATGAACAGTTCAATTTCTAAGGTGATTTTTTTCGATTCGGTCTAATTGACCTTGAAGTTCTTCTCTGCTTATCCATTGTCCTCGAATCACTACCCCAGTAGGTTTTTGGAGGGTTTTAAGGTCCAGGAGTGGATTGTTCTCCACCAATACAAAGTCAGCATCAAATCCAACTTTTACCTTTCCCCAACTACTCTCTGTGCCCATGTATTGTGAAGGAACGATAGATCCCGTTTTTAAAATCTCCAAATTGGACATCCCAGCTGCAGACATCAAGGCAATCTCATGATGGATAGAAAAGCCCGGCACATTAAACACTTGCGGGGAATCCGAGGCCATCAGCATGGGAATTCCTGCACGATGCAGCTCCAAAAATAGTTTTCTTCGAAACGCAAGATAGGGAGCCACTTTTTCTTTGTCCAACATTCCCGCTCGCTCCAGCTGCTTTTTGGTATTTACCCATTGCTGAATTAAGGGGCCTGGCAGATACTTCATTTCTGGAGCCAATCGAAAGGTGTCTGCTGGAATATATCCAAAATACCTATCAAAAAGTGTGAGGGTAGGTGCAAGATAACTTCCTGTAGCCTTGGTAAGCTGAATTAATTCGGGCAATTTATTCCAATCAACCTGACTCACCAAGTTGAGATTAAAAGGTCCTGAGGTGGTGGGGTCAATAGTAAGGGTAGCCGGAAGCAAGCCTTCCATATAGCCATCCATATGTTCCACCGATTTGAATCCACTTTGTAAAGCATTTCGAATTCCTACCTCCAAGGGCACATGCCCACCAAAAGGAATTTGTTCTTGTTTGGCTGTCTTGGCAATGGCTAACATTTCCTCCATACTTAGCCCGGGGTGGATTTTTAGGTGGTCATATCCTTCCTGTTTTTGTTCCCGCACCCGGTCTGCTGCCTGTTGTGGATCAATTACAGTGGCAGCACTAAAAGAGGGACCCGAAATTACGATTCGTGGCCCAATCAACTTTCCAGAATTAATCCGTTCTCTCAGCTCCAAATGACTCAAATGTCCTAGCATACTACGAATACGAACAACTCCATTGGCCAAATACAACCACATAGATTCTTCTTGAAGTTGCGTACTGCCATCGTTGGACACGGGTAAGTGGGCATGAAATTCCGCCAGCCCAGGAAAAACATAACTTCCTTTTCCGTCAATTTTAGTAATATTTCGATTTCCTTGAGGCAGCTCACCAGCAGGGATAATTGCCTTTATTTTCCCTTCGGAAACATGAATAGATCGGTTTTCAAGAAGCTGCCCGTTTTCCAAAGAGACCACATGTACTCCAGTGAGTAGCAGGTCCTGTGCAAACAGGATAGAAGACAAAAACAAGGATAAGAATATAAAAACACAAGATTTTAAATACATAGGATGAGGTTTAGCGAAGATCAGCGATGAAGTTCGATTCTTGTTTTACCAAATGCAACTCCACTGATGGAATTTAAAAAAAATAGAGATTTATTTGGCAGTAATTTCTAATTAAAAAAAGCTGGACATTCATCCAGCTTTGGTCTAGCATGCAATTTAGGAATTTGTCCATTGCGTATGGTAAAACTTGCCACTCGGATCGTCCTTTCGCTGGTAGGTATGTGCCCCAAAGTAATCACGCTGTGCCTGAATCACCGAAGCGGATGAATCCGAAGTAATCCGACCGAGGAGGTAGTTGATTCCAGCACTCATCACTGGCAAGGCAAATCCATTCGTCACCCCCAGTCCGACCAATTCTGCCAAGGCCTTTCTTCCTGAAATCACTTGTTCTTTCACCCCTTGTATTTCAAAGAAAGCTACTTGATCCGCATACCTAGTTGAAATTGTCTCCATCAAACCAGATCGAATGATACAGCCATTGGTCCATATACGGGCGATTTCATTGAAATTTAGCCTCCAACCATTGGTATCTGACACCGTTTTCATTAATCGGAAACCAACCTCATGATTGATGATTCGTGCCAAAGCATAGGCTTCTTTGATTTTAGGTAGCCAGGTTTCCAAGGTACCTTCTACCTGCTGAAATTCATGTTGAAAGGTTTTGGAAAAAGCCACCCGCATCGCCTTTTCTCCCGAAACACCTCGAGCGTTCACGGCCTCTGCCAAAGGGCTGTAGGGAATTCCATACTCCAAAGCGGTCGTTAAGGACCAAGCCCCCGTCCCTTTTTGACCAGCCTGGTCCAAGATTTTATCGAGTAGTAATTCGCTTCCTTCTTTGAAAAGCAATAAATCGGCAGTGATTTCAAGCAGGAAAGACTTCAATTCTCCTTTTGCCCAATCCGAAAAAATGGCAGATACCTGTGCGGCTGAACAACCGAATCCAAAACGCAGGAAGTGAACCAACTCCGCCAATACCTGCATCTCCCCGTACTCGATCGAGTTGTGGACCATTTTGATAAAGTGCCCTGATCCTCCTGGACCAACATAGGTAACGCAGGGCTTTCCTTCCTTGTCTTTGGCAGCGATTCTGCCCAAGAAATCTTCCACCTTCGCATAGCCCTCCGCATTCCCACCAGGCATAATGGATGGTCCTTTTCGCGCCCCTTCTTCTCCTCCGGATACACCCATAGGAAGGAAATGCATACCCACTTCTTTCAGACGATTGACTCTTCGATCCGAATCTAGGTAAAAGGAATTCCCTCCATCGATCACCAAATCATCTTTTTCCAAAATAGGAATTAAAGCATCCAACTGAGCATCGATAGCAGCACCAGCAGGAATCATCATCAAAATGCGACGCGGGGTAGCCAAGGAAGCTACAAACTGATTTAAGTCCTCAAAAGCAGCTATTTGAGTGAATTCAGGATTTTCTAGAAGAATTTTTTGAGCAATCCCCTCCTCTTTACCCGCCACAAAACGGTTGTATAGAGATACGGAAACTCCCTTTTCTGCTAGGTTGAGCGCCAAGCTTTTGCCCATTACTCCCATCCCAATCACACCCATGTTCATTTTCATGTCCTGCATTTTTAAATAGTGTAGCGAAACCTCCAGTACTTCGGCTGGGGTTCCATTAATAGCAATTAAATGGCCTACCTCTGGTTGCTCCCAACTAGCAAGTTGGGAATCCAACAGTCCTGCCTTCATGTAATGGTTTTGACGCGCAAGCATTCGTTGCTTGATGAGGTCTCTGTCCCCAATCAAATGAATCCAACGCAAACTTGTATTCACCTGAAGTTGCTCCCTATAAGCATTTTTAAGGGCCGAACAAGCGAGTATAGCACCTCCATTGGCCTCCATCTCTACCAACTTTGCTGCTAAACTGGCTAACCAAGGTTGTCGATCGGCGTCTGTCAGCGGCTCTCCGGAGCTCATTTTTATAATGTTGGCTGCAGGATGAAAGTCATCTGCATCCAGAAAGGGGATACCAAGTGCCTGTGACAAGCCCAACCCTAGGGTAGTTTTCCCTGTACCTGACACTCCTGTAACCACTACAAGCATGGGGCAAAGGTAACTTTTTGATTTCAACTGTGCACCTTTTCAGCCATCTTCCATAGCATTTTTAGGAAAATCCAAATCAATCTGCATGAATCAGGAGTTTGAAGCATGACCTGTCCAGTTACAATCCCTTCCCACACTAATTTTGGCTTAGGTGATTTTTCGAAGTTCTGAATAACTACCTTTGCTGCTCAATTTCAAGTTCACATGATTTCAGTAGACAATGTATCCGTCATTCATGGCGGCTCCCCCTTATTTAGTAACATTACCTTCAACATCAATGATGGGGATAAGATAGCCTTGATGGGAAAAAACGGGGCAGGAAAATCCACCCTTCTTAAAATTATTGCTGGAGAAAACAAACCCAGTTCGGGGTCAGTCTCTGCTCCCAAAGACTACGTGGTTGCCTACCTCCCACAGCACCTGTTGACTTCAGACGATTGTACTGTCATGGTAGAGGCTTCAAAAGCCTTCGCCTCCTACTTGAGCATGAAGGAAGAAATTGAATCCATCAATGAACAGCTGACTGTTCGGACAGACTACGAATCAGAGGAGTATTACAAGCTCATTGAAAAAGTTTCTGAACTCAGTGAAAAATTTTATGCCATCGAGGAGATTAACTACGAAGCAGCCGTAGAAAAGGTATTACTAGGTCTGGGTTTTTTGCGTGAGGATTTTTCACGTTCCACTTCTGAATTTTCTGGAGGTTGGAGAATGCGGATTGAACTGGCGAAGATTCTATTGCAAAATCCTGATCTTATCCTTCTCGATGAGCCAACCAACCATCTGGACATCGAATCGATCCAATGGCTAGAAGACTTTTTGCTAACCAAAGCCAAAGCAGTGGTAGTCATCTCCCACGACCGGGCCTTTGTGGACAACATCACCACCCGAACCATTGAGGTGACCATGGGGCGGATTTACGATTACAAAGCCAAGTACAGCCATTACCTCGAACTGAGAAAAGAGCGTCGAGAACAACAGCAAAAACACTACGAGGAGCAGCAACGCTTTATAGCAGATACCACCCAATTTATAGATCGGTTTAAGGGGACCTATTCCAAAACTTTGCAGGTGCAATCCCGAGTGAAAATGCTTGAAAAACTAGAAATCGTCGAAGTGGATGAAGTAGATACCTCTGCTTTGAAACTTCGATTTCCACCCTCTCCTCGCTCCGGAAAATACCCAGTCATCGTCCAAGATATGAGCAAAAGCTATGGAAACCAGGTACTATTCCGTGACGCTTCCTTGACCATTGAACAGGGTCAAAAAGTAGCTTTTGTCGGAAAAAATGGAGCTGGAAAATCCACTATGATCAAGGCCATTATGGGGCAAATTGAATTTGAAGGAAAATGTGAATTGGGGCACAATGCCCTCATTGGCTATTTTGCGCAAAATCAAGCTTCCCTACTGGATGAAAGCCTAAGTATTTTTGAAACTATTGATCAGCTTGCCGTAGGAGAAGTTCGGACCAAGGTTAAAGACATTTTAGGGGCCTTCCTTTTTCGAGGCGATGACATCAATAAAAAAGTGAAGGTGCTTTCTGGAGGTGAAAAAACCCGTTTGGCCATGATCAAACTCCTCTTGCAGCCTGTCAATCTTCTCATCCTTGATGAACCAACCAACCACTTAGACATGAAGACCAAGGACATCATTAAAGATGCCTTAAAGGCTTTTGACGGAACCCTCATCTTGGTATCACACGACCGTGACTTCTTGGATGGACTAGCTACCAAAGTATTTGAATTTGGAAACCAGCGGGTACGCGAGCATTTTGAGGATATCAATGGGTTCTTGAGAAACAAGAAACTAGAAAATCTCCGAGAAGTAGAACGCAAGTAAACTTCCCTTTACTCCCTACAAACAAAAAAAGCAATTCGATCGAATTGCTTTTTTTGTTTAGTTCCAGGGGACTTAGCGAGCATAGTTTACGGCTCGCATTTCGCGAATAACCGTCACCTTGATTTGTCCTGGGTATTGCATTTCTTTTTCGATTTTTTGAGAAATATCGAAAGAAAGTTGGCCTGCCTTCTGATCGTCTACATTGTCAGCATCTACCAAAATTCGTAACTCCCTTCCTGCCTGCATGGCAAAGCATTTGTTTACTCCGTCAAAGTTCAATGCGAGTTCTTCCAATTCCTTGAGGCGCTTTACATAGCTATCCATGATCTCCCGACGGGCACCAGGACGGGATCCGGAGATCGCATCAGAAGCCTGAACGATAGGAGAAATCATGGAAGTCATTTCAATTTCATCGTGGTGAGCACCGATGGCATTGCAAATTTCCGGATGTTCTTTGTAGCGCTTGGCAAGCTCCATACCCAAAAGTGCGTGTGGCAATTCTTGCTCTTCAGGCCATACTTTCCCGATGTCATGGAGTAGACCGGCGCGCTTTGCGAGCTTCGCATTGAGCCCCATCTCTGCAGCCATCGTAGCGGAAAGCTTGGCCACTTCTCTGGAGTGCTGAAGCAGGTTCTGACCGTAAGAAGAACGGAAACGCATCCGACCTACCATCTTGACCAATTCGGGGTGTAGGCCATGAATACCTAAATCAATACAGGTCCTTTCACCAATTTCAACAATCTCCTCTTCGATATTTTTTTCTGTCTTCGCTACGACCTCTTCGATACGTGCCGGGTGAATACGCCCATCCTGTACCAAACGGTGTAGGGAAAGGCGGGCAATCTCTCTTCGCACCGGATCAAAACCAGAGATGATGATTGCTTCTGGGGTATCGTCTACGACGATTTCCACCCCTGTGGCTGCCTCGAGTGCTCGAATATTTCGGCCCTCTCTACCGATAATTTTACCTTTGATATCGTCACTTTCAATGTTGAACACAGATACACAGTTTTCCACTGCATGTTCGGTAGCAGTACGTTGGATGGTATCCAAAACAATCTTCTTAGCCTGCTTGGTAGCAGTCAATTTGGCCTCGTCTAGGATATCTTTGATCTGGGAAGAAGCCTTGCTTTGTGCCTCTTCAGTCAGGATGGTGACCAATTGCTCTCTCGCCTCTTCTCTACTCAAGCCAGCTAATTTTTCCAAGTCTGCAATTCGCTGATTTGTCACCCGGTCTAGCTCTTCTTTTTTCACTTGAACAGCATGCAATTGAGCCGTCAAATTTTCTTTTTTAGAGTCCAATTCTGCCTCTCTGCGCTTGACATTTTCTTGCTCTTTGGCTACCTGCTGCTGCAGTTGCTTCACCTTATTTTCGTTGGTGATGATCAGGTTTTTCTTGTGATTGGTCTCCTCATCAAATTCAGCTTTTAGCTTCAAGAACTTTTCTTTTGCTTCCAGCATCCGGTCTTTTTTGATGGTCTCCGCGGTCAATTCCGCTTCTCGGAGCATGGATTTGATTCGCTCCTTGTTTTCTTCTATCTGTTTTGATTGTTTATTTTTAAATAGAAAGCCTGCTAATGCAACTCCCCCCCCAAGCCCTGCAAGGGCTGCTAGGATAGAAAATAAAAGTACGTTTGCCATAAGTAGTGAATATATAGTTAGTTCAACTACCGGCTCTAAAAATCACCAAAAATGAGATAAACTAAATCTTAAACAGCCTTTGCAAGCAAGGCAGAAATATGGGCAAGACTGCGTTGAACGTGCTCGCTATCCTCCGCATTTCCTGCATTGGTTTCCAGGGATTCTACCATGCAATCAAAAGCTACCATGGCCAATAAATCAGTAGAATCATCCAGGCCAAACTCAGATTTATACTTTCTTAACTTCTCATTGATTACACGCCCAGCATGCCGGATTTTCCCCTCATCTTCAGGCTTCACACGCATGGGATACTCCCGGTCACCGATTTTTACCTTGATGGCTAAAGTCTCCATATTATTCGGACAGGTAGGTAATCAACTGATCGATTTCTTGTATATAGGAATTGATTAAGTCACTCATTTCGACGGCATCTTCAGAATTTACCGGTCTGTTATCTACAATGTTACTAATTTTAATCTTATTATTAAAATGGTCTAGGGCAGCATTCTTCTCCTCAACCTGCTGTTCAAGCACCTTTATACGCTCATTTAGCTGTTGATTTTCAGTAGTTAACACCTCTACCTTTTTACTTACTTGAACAGAAAGTTTTTCAAGTTTTTGTAATTCCTCTTGAATCATAACTTAGCTCCGGATGATTGCCCCTACTTGCTCTTGAAAGGCACGAATTAAATTACTCATAGTTTTTTCAATTTCCTTGTCCGTGAGTGTATTTTCTTGATCTTGAAGAATAAAACTCAACGCATACGCTTTTTTCCCAGCCTCCAACTTATCTCCTTGATAGACATCAAATACATCCAGCTGCCTTAATAATTTTCCTCCAGCCTTTTCAGCCACCTTCTTGACACCCGCAAAAGTTACTGCCTGGTCAAGTACTAAAGAAAGGTCGCGACGTACCTCCGGAAACTTGGATAGCTCTTGAAATTTTTTCAAGCCTGAAGATTTTTTGGATAGCAAATCCCAGTCTAGCTCTGCAAACCAAACTTCCTGCCTTACTTCGGCCAACTTCAGTTGCTTTTCTTCTACTAAACCCAAGGTAGCTACTATTTTTTCTCCCAACATCAAGCTCAAACCATACGAAAATGGAGCTGATTCAATTACATCTACCTCACTTACCGTTACGTTCACCCGTTCGAGAATTCGAGTTACGGTGGCATAAAGGTCGGCAAATGCAAAAGGCTTCGTCGGCTCCACCCAGCTCTCAGAAGACCGGTTACCTGACTGAAAAATTGCCAAACGTCGCGACTCCTTGTAGCCACCTTCCGCATTCTTTTGATACACCTTACCAAACTCAAAGCACTTTAAGTCAGTTTGTCTTCTGTTAATGTTATGTGCCACTACCTCTAAGCCCGAAAATAAGAGCGTTTGACGCATGACACCTAGGTCTTCACTTAACTTATTGTAAATCTCTATGGTGGTGCTGGCATCCAAAAAACCTGACTTTTCCACATACTTGGGGCTGGTCAGACTGTTGGTCACCAACTCAAAATAGCCTTGATTGGCAAGAAGCTCGGTGAGTCGGTATTGTAGCTTCGCAACATCCTTCATGGGATGATCAGCCAAGTAATCCGTACGCAAAGCTTCGGAAAGTGGTACCTGCTGGAAGCCATGAATTCGCAAAACTTCTTCAATGATGTCTGCTTCACGCGTCACATCCACCCGGTAAGGCTTCACGGAGGCCACAAATCCTTCAGTGGTTAGCTCTGACACCTCGATTTCCAAACTTTCTAAAATTTCTACCACTTCTTTAGGTTCGATGACTTTGCCAATCAGACGATTGATATGCCCAAAATTGACAGGAATTCGAACTTCCTGCTTAGGCTCAGGATAAACATCAATAATTTCGGAGGCTACAAGCGCACCTGCATAGCGCTGCAGCAGGAATACTGCCTGCTTGAGAGCATACACTGGCATGTTGGGATCAGTTCCTCGCTCAAAACGGAAGGAAGCATCAGTCTTCAACCCATGCACTTGAGAGCCCTTTCGAATTATATCAGGAGAAAAATAGGCTGACTCCAAGAAGATGCTGGTGGTCTGATTAGATACGCCCGAAACAGCTCCTCCAAAAACCCCCGCGATACACATCCCTCCTTTCGGATCACAAATCATTAATTCCTCACCAGACAATTTCCGCTCTTTCCCGTCAAGGGTCAGAAAGGAGCTCCCTTTTGGAAGTTTGCCTACCCTAATTTTCCCTTCTCCGATTTTAGCCGCATCAAAGGCATGCAAAGGCTGCCCCAAATCGTGAAGGATGTAGTTGGTAGTATCTACCACATTATTGATCGGTTCCAGTCCCAAAGAGCGCAGAAAATGCTGCAACCACTGTGGAGAAGGTCCTACTTGAATGTTCGTCAAGACAACCCCTGCATAACGAGGGCAATCTGCTGCATTGTCTACGACCACCTGAACTACGGGGCCTTGTGCCTCCACCGAAAGTGATTTTTCCTCAGGCAAACACAGGTCCCTACGCAAAAGGGCCTTCAAGTCTCTGGCTACGCCTAGGTGAGAGGCCGCATCCGCACGGTTGGGAGTGAGCCCGATTTCTAAAATTTGATCCTGGGTCACTTCAAAGTAGGCTGAAGCAGGTGTCCCATTCGGTAAGTCCGTATCCAGCACGATGATCCCCGCATGAGAAGTACCGATTCCAATTTCGTCCTCCGCACAAATCATTCCTTCGGAAAATTGTCCTCGAATTTTGGCTTTCTTTATTTCAAATGGTTCTCCAAGGCTTGGGTACAAAGTAGCTCCAACGGTAGCTACAATTACCTTCTGGCCGGCCGCCACGTTGGAAGCACCACAAACGATCTGTGAAACCTGGTCTGCACCAATGTCCACAGTAGTCAAACTCAACTTGTCTGCATCGGGATGCTTTTCACAGGTCAACACCTCTCCAATCACCATTCCTTCCAACCCACCTGGTACAGAAACAAAAGAATCAATGCCCTCTACTTCTAGTCCAGATTGGGTGAGTAGTGCTGCAATTTCAGCGGGGCTTTCAGTCAAATGGATGTACTCCTTGAGTCTATTAATGGATATTTTCATAGCAAAGGGTGAGCTAAGCGTTCACTTAGCAAAAAAGGTACATATGCACCTTGTGGGTAAGTTACAAATTTAAAAGATTTGCCTGAGCCCTAGGCATTAATCGTAATTTTTCTCCCCTACAGGAATGGCTATTTCCAAACTATTTTCTCGAGGAGGCAAGGGGCAGGCATAGTCTGGATTGTAGGCGCAGTAAGGGTTGAAGGCCAAATTAAAGTCGATAGTGATGCTATTTTTCCCATCTTGGCGCACATTGAGGTATCTCCCTCCCCCATAGGTGTCTTTGCCCGAAGTCTGGTCTGCAAAGGCTAGGAAAAAATTTCGCATATCGGATTCATTCAAAGATTGGAGGAGAAGGACTTTGTTTGTTTTCCCGCCCAACTCAAATTCTGCCCAAGAGTGTTCCAAATAGCGCTCAGTACTTCCATCTGTCAAGGGGACTACCCGAACTTTCTTTATTTCGATAGGGAGCAAGCGAGCTTTGACCCGGTAGGTAGGATCGATGGCAAAAAATTTCAAACTTTGCAATCCACGCTTTTGCTCTTCTGTCAAGGGAGACTCTACATTGAAGCGAATGTATTTGAATTGGCGCTCCCGCTCGTTTTCAATTTTTTCTTGGTATTCTTCCGGGCTCTCTGCAGCAGTAAACATGTAGGCAACAGCGACCAAAACCACCGTAGATGCCAGAATAAGTAGAATATGATTTGATTTCACGTGCTCTTTTATTTTCAACTATTCAAACTACCCTGCCCTACTCTTGGTTTGAACCCTTGACAAAGAATCCTCCCAATTTTACATGCTCCCTTCATCCGCAAAACTAAAATACCCTGCATCGGTATAGATGAGATGGTCTAGTAGTGGTATTTCCAATTCCTTTCCAATTTGCTGTACTCGTTGTGTAAGGCGCTGATCTGCCTCGGAAGGGTTTAAATTCCCACTAGGGTGGTTGTGAACCAAAATTAGGGAATGCGCGCCATGTTCCAAAGCAAATTTAAAAACCACCTTTGGATCGACTACCGAGGCAGTCGTCCCCCCTTGACTGATACGTTGTTTTTTAATTAAGGCATTGGATCGGTTCAATAGAAGTAAAAAAACTTGTTCTATCGGCTCATCGTGCAAATCAGGCCGCATGAGTAAATAGACTTGCCTGGAACTGGTGATTTTTTCTCGTTTGGGAAGCTCCTGCTCTTTTCTCCGTCTCCCAAGTTCCAAGGCACTGACGATCGAAACGGCTTTGGCCTCCCCGATCCCCTTAAATTGGGTGAGGTCTGGGACGGACATGCGTGCCACAGCTCCAAGGTCATTCCCAACAGAGGCTAGCAGCAGGCGAGCTAGGTCGACGGCACTGCAAGCTGGAGTCCCAGTGCCAATAAGGATGGCGATAAGCTCTGCATCAGAGAGGGTAGCTTTTCCTTTGAGGAGGAGCTTCTCTCGGGGCCGATCTGCTTCCGCCAACTCAAAAATTTTAATCGATGTGGATCTGTCCATGCAGTAGGTTAAAAAGTAATAGGATTATCTGTGAAAATACCGGGAGTTTAACATGAGAATTAAATCCTGCGCATAAACAAATAAATCTACTTAAAAAAGGGCATAAAAAAACCCTGCTTGAAGGCAGGGTTTCATTTTTCATGGATTGGATTACCCCAATGCGCTAACTACTTTAGCCAATCTTGACTTCTTGTTGTTTGCGTTGTTTTTGTGAATGACATTTTTCTTGGCCAGTTTGTCCAACATGGAGGAAACTTTCTTGTACAACTCCATCGCTTCCACTTTATCGGTAGCAGCCTTCAACCTTTTGATAAAAGTACGGGTGGTCTTAGCCTGATATCTGTTTCTCAAACGCTTTACGTCGTTGGCGCGAATTCTTTTAAGAGCTGATTTATGATTTGCCATAGCTAGTTAATTTTCTAATTCTTTTCCGAGTCCTATTTTGAACGGGAATGCAAAGTTATCGGAAATAATTAATTCTGCCAAAGGAATTTCAAACATTCCTTTCCTAACAGCTTGACTTTACCTAGAAAATTCCAAGTTAAATGAGATAATAGGCCAAAAATGGGTTTTTTGGCTCTATTTATTCAAAAAAATCAAGTAGATTCACTCATGCATTTTTTAATCTTTTCTTTGGTAATCAATTTATTTTTCCTACCTCCAAAGTATTTCTGGGGCTTTTACGGACATGGCTTAATCAATCAACAGGCAGTCTTCTCCTTACCCCCAGAGATGCTCATCCTGTACAAAACAGAAGTACGCTACCTTGCTGATCATGCTGTAAATCCTGATCGTAGACGCTACGCGGTGAAGGGGGAAGCTGAAAAGCATTACATTGACTTGGACCATTACCCAGATAGTGTACGGTACCGACTTCCAAAATACTGGATGGCCGCACTAGAACAGTATCCAGAAGACTCCCTACGGATCCGCGGCATTGGACCCTGGTCTACCTACCTCTGTCTCATTAGCTTAACCAAAGCACTTGCAGCACGAGACAAGGCCGCCATTCTCCGTTTATCGGCAGACCTCGGTCACTACCTCGGGGACTTAAATGTCCCATTGCACACCACCAAAAACTACAATGGTCAGATGACCGGACAGGTCGGTATCCATGGATTCTGGGAAAGTAGAGTGCCCGAGTTGCTTGCTATAAATTACTCCTTTTGGGTGGGTAAGGCAGACTATGTGCCTGACCCACAGCAGGCGCTTTGGGTGGCAGTAGTCCGAGCCCATGCACAGGTAGATACGGTTTTGTCAGTTGAAAAAAAATTAAGCAATACCTTTCCTGATGGCCAAAAATACAGTTACGAGGAAAGAAATGGCCTTACCGTACGGGTATATTCCCGAGCCTTCACAGAAGCCTATGCTGCCGCAATCCAAGGGCAAGTAGAACGACAAATGCGTGCCTCTATCAAGATGGTTGCTGATTTTTGGTACACTGCCTGGGTCAATGCTGGGCAGCCAGATTTAAGTAACCTGCCTAATTTGCAAGAAGCACAAAAAGATTCCCTTCCTCTTCACTCAAAAATTTGGATCCGAATGCACGACGACTAGTGGATTAGGAATTGAGATATCGAGTAATTGCTGCTCCCAATCGACTGAAAGTCTCTTTAAATTGGGCCTCATTCTCTTCCAGCAAGGTGACTCGAAAGCCTCGCAAGTCAGAGCAAAAGGAAGAAATTGGAACGACACAGATTTGTTCGGACGCAAGTAAATAGTATACAAATCGCTTATCCAATGGGATTTCTGGATCCTCCACCCAAGATTCTACTAATTCCTTTAATTGCGAGTTGGTAATCGGGAGAGATTGCGTAGGAGTGAGCAATTTCTCATCAAATACCACTGTATTGTAAAAAGCTCCTTGGGTTGGATTGAATTTTATTCCATGAATCGAGCCTAATAATTCACGCATCCATTCACTTCGCTGACCTATTTTAGCATTGGCATCCTCCCGGTAGCCAAAATAGCGGGGATGGCTCATGATTTTAGGAATAGCCAATTGAGGTAAAATTGTGGCACAAACTTCAATCATTTTGGCATTTTCAAGGGTTTGACATAGTTTGGCAAACTCCTGGGAAGTTTCCCGATTGTAAAACTCCATCCAACCACAACGAGCACCTGGCCATGGAAACTCTTTGGAAATCCCTTTGAGCGAGATTGCTGGATGATCTCCAATCACCTCCGCAAGTCCTACAGCCTTGATGCCGTTGTACGTGATGTTTTGGTAAATTTCATCTGCAATCAATAGCAAATTGAACTCTTTGGCAAGTTTTACAAAATTCTCCAATACCTCTTTGGGGTACACCATGCCCGTAGGATTATCTGGATTAATAATGAGAATGCCAACAATCGCAGGGTTGTACTTGACTTTTAAGTACAGGTCCTCCATATCCGGTAACCATTGGTTGTCCGGATCAAGGCGGTACGTAATCGGTGCCGTATTTGCATGGGCAGCTTCCGCCGAACTATGAGTAGAGTAGGCAGGAGAAGGTCCAATTATTCGAGCTGTAGGGATTAAAAATTGATACAATTTGGCGATAGCATCTCCTAATCCATTGAAAAACAAAACATCCTCCGCTGTAATCTGTACACCTCCCCGCTCGTTATTGAGATTGGCTAAAAACTGTCGTGTACCCAACACGCCTTTGGAATCTGCATAGCCGTAGGTTTTATCTTCTTTGAGCAAGTCTGCGAGGATATCCTTCATCCAATCAGGAAGGGTATTGCTCTTTTGTATCGGATCACCAATATTCTCCCAGGTCATGGGAAAGCCAAGTGATTCGATTTGTCGAGCTTTTTTTACAATGCCCCGAATCTCGTAATTCAATTCTTCTGCTCCGGGCCGAAGGAGTAGTTGTCTCATAGGTTTTTAATAGGTCTGAGAAAATTTCTGGACAATTTAAGGAAAAGCCAATTCATAATTTGAATGAACCCGAATTCTAAGGTCTCTAAATCCCTTCCCTAGAGATCTTCGGGTAAAAAAGTTTGTTTTACAAAAACAGGGTTCTGAGCCCAAAAATACCCTGAATGGCAGTTGCGCACTGAACCTAGTTCCCGTCGGTGGCAATGGAATCTAAATTCCATGAAAAAACAACCCCTCTGCCAGATGAACCAAGCAGAGGGGCAAGGAAAATCGTTATCATCTCCAAGAATCTAGACGGTTTAAGGATTAAAGCCTTCGCCTTCAAAAAGTCCTCAAAGGTTTACTTCAAATTCTTGTAGCGAATACGCTTCGGCATCACGTCGCCCAGGCGTTTCTTTTTATTTTCCTCGTAGTCAGAGAAGTTGCCCTCAAACCAATACACCTGCGAGTCGCCTTCAAAGGCCAAAATATGGGTACAGATACGGTCTAGGAACCAGCGGTCGTGGGAAATGACCACCGCACAACCTCCAAAATTTTCTAAGGCTTCTTCCAAGGCCCGCAGTGTGTTCACATCCAAATCATTGGTCGGTTCATCGAGCAATAGCAAGTTGCCCCCTTCCTTCAAAGTAATCGCTAAGTGCACGCGATTTCGCTCTCCACCGGAAAGCACGCCTACCTTTTTCTCCTGATCTGAACCAGCAAAGTTGAACTTGGAAACGTAAGCACGTGAGTTTATTTCCTTATTGCCCAACTTCATCAATTCATTGCCATCGGAGATCAACTGGTACACAGTCTTGTTGGGATCCAAAGTGTCGTGTTCCTGATCCACGTAGGCCAATTTAACTGTTTCACCCACCTCAAAATTGCCCGAATCTGCCTTCTCCTGGCCCGTGATCAATTTGAAAAGGGTAGATTTACCCGCACCGTTGGGACCAATGATCCCAACAATGCCTCCTTGTGGAAGGGAGAAACTGAGATTTTCAAAAAGTAACTTATCTCCGTAGGCTTTGGATACGTTGTTGACCTCAATCACTTTGGCACCCAAGCGTGGTCCCGGTGGGATAAATAGCTCCAACTTGGCTTCTTTGTCCTTGGATTCCTCTCCAATGAGTTTGTCGTACGCATTCAAACGGGCCTTGCCTTTGGACTGTCTTGCCTTGGGTGACATGCGGATCCACTCCAATTCACGCTCCAAGGTCTTCTG
>JAURGC010000111.1 GCA_030833985.1 Algoriphagus sp.
ATCCACACGATTATGGCCTACCAATTCTTTAAGGCTCATTGCTTTCCCTTGGAATCGAATCGCCCAGGTTTGTGCTACTGGTTTGTCTCCCTTCAAATCCACAAAAAACAATCTTCCTGATGGAATATCTCCAAACACAAATTTCCCTTTCAACGGCCCTTCATTGACTACATATCCTCCAATTACAGCTACCAACTCATCGTGTTCCAATTGGATCGAAGGATACGTGACACCAAACCGGTTGTCGTCTTCAGGCAATGGATACAAGGCCCTAAAACTGCCAAAAGGATTGATGACAAAGTTTCCCTCTCGTATCGGCCAACCATAAAAATTCCCTTCCACCACCTGATTTATCTCCTCTATGCTGTGTTGACCAATATCTGTTGCAAATAACCGTCCCTCATCATCCCAAAAAATTCGGTTGGGATTACGAAAGCCATAAGCGATTACCTCAGTGGCTTTCCCTCCTTTTCCAAAAAAAGGATTGATAGAAGGAATTCCATATCTCCCATTTCTACCCGTGTTTCCTAAAGGGTCTATCCTCCAAATACTGCTATACATCCCTGCTCCACCATGATTGGAAATCCCTGGAAATCCTTTTTCGGCAGTTCCTCCATCCCCATAGCCTACATAAAGGAGACCATAATCTTCAGAAACCCCTTTTTTCGCGTGAGGATTAAAAGTCAGCTCCTGCATACCATGTGCTTGCGAAGCATTACTTACACGCAAAATCTCCCGACTACTCCCCTTAAATTTACTTGCCTTGGGATCATCTGCCTTCCATTCCGTCAACACCCACTGCATAAAAACCTTTAGGCTGTCCGTATAGCCCACATCTTCCTTAGCACTACCCCCAGGTTCCGTGTGCGCGGTATACAACAAGCCATTAGAAAGAAAATCAGGATGAAAAGCAAAGCTTCCTAATCCTGTTGCCCAGCCAGGTTTACTCACCATCTTGGGACGTAATTCCAAAAGAGGAAGGTACAGCTCTGGTTTTTGGTCGACCAACTCGTAAATCCCTAACCGCTGATCATTTATTACCAGTCGATCTGTGCCAGGAATCGGCTCCATCTTGGTCATTTTTGCAAGGGGAAAAACAGAATCAGAAGCAGGCAGCTGCGCAAAAAACTCCAAATCAAGACGAATCCCTGAATCTTGCACTTTCTCCGGAATTAAATTGGAGGTAGTGTCCCCAGAAATCGGGATAGCAACAGTAGAAAAGGTGTGCAAGTAACTCAATAAGGCATCAAACTCTTCTTGTTTCAATTGTGGATAACCAGGCATTTCACTGCGGTACTTCTCAAAAAGTGCCAGCGCTCTCGGATCCTTTTTGGCAATCATCTCCGAAGGATTCTGAATAAATCCACGTATCCACTCCGAAGCTATCTGCCGAGTGAGCCCACTTAAGTTGGGCCCAATTGCATCTCCATCAAACCGATGGCAGGAAGAACAGTTCTGCTCAAAAAGTTTCTTTCCTCGGAGAATTTGACTTGCATCCGTGGAAATCTCTTTTCCAAACTCTTTTTTCTCCGAGATACAGGAAGCCAATAGGAGTGTAAGAAATAAGACGTACGGGAAAATTTTGTTCATAAGAAAGCGAAAAACGAAATATAATAGAAATCCAGCAGAAATAAACCAAGCTAGCCTGCGGAAGGATCGCTCGTTAAACTATTTCTTGGTCCTTCATACAATCATCCCAACTCCGAAATCCTCACATGCGTTTTGATCAAATTTGAACTTGCTTTGGCCACAAGCTTGCCGGATTCCTTTCGGATTTCAGCTTCCCAATGATTTACATTAGTGCCAGAACGAACCAAACGCGCACTCACCTCTAGTCGTTCTCCCACTTGCGCGGCGGACAAAAAATCAACCGATAAGTTGATACTGGTCATCAGAAACTCGGATCCAGCCACAAAATTGCCCATTCCAATTACATCATCCAGCATCAATGAAGCAATCCCTCCATGCAATACCCGCCCAGGATTGCACAGTTCTGGTCGAACCCTATAGGCTACTCGAATTTCATGCTCATCCACCTTCAAAAGTGTGCCCGCTAGCCAGTTGCCTGCAGCAGAGGGAGTTTGGTCCAAGGTCTTGCCGACTTGGGAACGAAAGTAATCCATGGGGGTAATCGATGAGTTGTCCACTAGGGTTGGGGTTGGTTGAGGAGTCTAAAATAATCGGTCAAGACGGTTTTTAAAACTTCTTTCTCGGATTCTGTCTGCCAAAGTGGTCGTTCTTTATCCCGCACCAACAAGCTAAAAGAAGCGTTTTGCTGGACCAAGGGCCACAATTGCTCCCCTAAAGCTTTGTGGGCTGCATTTCCCCCCAAATCAAACGGGATTTGAATCAGGTGATCGTCCGTTTTTATTTGGATTTGAATCGGATATTCTCCCACTGCTAGTTCAAAAAACAGGTAGGCTTCTTTCTGTTTAGAATGAAGAAAAAGGGCTGGAAAGAAGGAGGGAACCGTATCCGATTTCAGCCGTTTCCCATGCCGATAAATCACCATATCCGCTTCCTGCCGGATTTCCCGATCGTAATGAATGCTACGCAGGTTGATAAAGAAGAGACGATCAGCATCTGCCACCTGGAAACTTCTTCCTTTTCCAGTATTGTCCGCCCGATACCCATCAAAAAATGAAAAAACCAAAACCATCACCAAAGCAGTCCCAAGAAAAATCTTTAAAATTAGGATCAAATCAGGAGTTAAAACAGGAGATTTCTTCAGCATAAGGTCAGGACGTTCAGTTAAAAACCCCTGTTTTTTGATTTTTTTTGGCTATCGCACGTAGGAACCCGCATTCATGTCAATGGAAGTCCCGGTAGCATGATCTGCAAGGCCCGAACAAAGTAGAGCGACCATGGGAGCGATATCCTCTGGCCGAGTCAAATCCGGAAGAGCAATATCTTTTAAAGCGAAATCTTCCCCATACTGGGCCAAAATCTCACTAGCCATGTCAGTTCGGGTAAAACCTGGGGCAATCAAAAATGCCTTGATCCCCTCTTTACCGTAATGCCTTGCTATCGAGCGCATCAGGCTCACAAGTGCTCCTTTAGATGCTGCATAGGCAAGGTAATCAGGCGTATCCCCACGGAAAGCAGCGCGTGAAGAAATCATTACAATGCGTCCATTTCCCTGTAATCTGGCTTGATCTAAAAACTCCTTGCATAAAATCCCTACAGCGGTAGCATTGACAGCCATCACCTGCTCCCAAATTGAAAGCCAATCAGCCGTAGGGAGGGAATCAGAAGCAGATGGAGAAATTCCTGCGTTATTGACTAGGGCTGTAATGGGACCATACTTTTTCACCAAGCGCGGAATAAAACCGCTTACCTCAGTAGGGTTAGCCAAGTTGCAGGACTCTAGATAGGCTTTGGTAGAGAGCCCTGTGACTACGGCCTTGGCCGCTTTGGCATTGGCATGGTAATGCACAATTACCTCTGCTCCCGAGCTGGAGAGCTGTTGCGCTATCGCACGACCTATCCCACGTGAAGCTCCGGTAACAAGGATTCGTTGGTCGACTAAAGATACCTGCATAGCTTACCGGTCAAAGTTGCGTTGAATCAATCCTGTAATGTGTGCCAAATGATGCTTTCCATGCCAAGCATACATGAGTGTCACCTCCCCAAGGGTTTGTTTTCGCTGCTTTTCGGGATGGTAATAGCTGCGCTCAAAGTCTGCTGAGTTCATGTTTTCAAGCAAATAGGCCCATTTGGCATGAACCAGTCGTATTGTATCTAGCGCATGTTGTGCCGGAAGCTGGGAGTCGGGAAGATTCGCCCATGCGCCTTCATCGTACGCTTTAATACTTGGATTTTCTTCAGTAAGTGCGTGTTTAAAACGAAAAAGTGCTTGTCCATGGCTATCCGCACAATGGTGAAGCAATTGACGTACTGTCCAGCCCTGCGGTCGGTAAGGACTACCCAACTGAGCTGGAGTTAAAGAGCTAGCAACTTGAAAAAGGGCTGTTGGAAAATCCCCAATTTGTTTAACCGCTGAATTAATCGTCTGCTTATCAATGATTTGTGGAACGATAAATTTTCCAATGGGGTACTTTAAGGATTCTAAATCAGGATGCATAGATAAATGGATTAACGGCCACCAGCAGCGATGGTAGCCAAATCTACAAGTTTTGCTCCACCTTCCAAAAGAACAGTTGCTGCAGCGCATAACGTTGCTCCCGTAGTCAAAATATCATCAACCAACAAAATACGTAATTCTTGACTCGTTTCGCCCGTATTCAAATCAAACACATTTTCTACGTTGGTGAGGCGTTCCAAACGCGATTTATTAGTTTGGGTATCGGTAAATTTTCTTCGCACCAATAATTCCCTGTACGGGATTCCTAGGGATTTGGAAATCCCTCTACCAAAACCCTCACTCTGATTATAGCCTCTGCGTGCTTTTTTTAGCGGGTGCAAGGGGACCGCTACCACCACATCCCAGAGACCAGAAAATCCGTTTAAGTTTAATGCTCTGCCGTACATACGGCCTAATTCTTCCCCTATCTCGGGTTGATTTTTATATTTTAGCTGATGAAGCAAGTTTTGACTTCTCCCCTTTTTAGAAAAATGTAGGAAAGAAATCGCACGATTTACTACCATAAGGCCTTGTAACTTGGAAGTAAGTTCGTTATCAAAAGGCCTTAAATGAAAATTGCCGCGAGGAAGCAGGCCTTTACAGACGGTGCAAAGGCATGTCTCAAACTCAAAAAGGGCCTTTTTGCAAAGGGGACAATTACGTGGAAAAATAAGATCTAAAAAGTCTTTCCAAAAAAATAACTGCATCGCTAAAAAATAGGTTAACCTCCAATGGATGGATAAGCCGTATATTTGCCCATTGGACTAGATAAAAGATGAAGATAATGAATCTATTAGATGAATTCAACGACTATAGAAGCAAAATGAACGAGCGCATTATGACCGAAGACAACAAGGTCATCAAACGCTTTTTCAATTTGGACACGAATACCTATGCTGAAGGAGAATTAGACGTTAAAACTAAGGAAATGATTGGTTTAGCCTGTTCCATGGTCCTTCGTTGTGACGATTGCATCAAGTACCATTTGGGCAAGTCATTTGAGGCCAGAGTCGGGCGCAAAGAAATCTTTGAAGTCTTTTCCATAGCACTAGTGATTGGTGGGTCAATTGTCATTCCGCACCTTCGCCGTGCAGTAGAATTCTGGGAAGAGCTTGAGAAAAAAAATCAAGTCAATGTTTAAACGGGATTTAGACTTAGAAAAACGCTGGGCCAGATTGTTGGATGGCCTCCAAGAAACAATTGGCAAGAAGCCAAATGATCTAAATGGCGTATTGTTTTTAATTGGGGTACAGGAATTGGGCCAAGGTGCCCGTCCGTTTACCAAGGAACAAAAGCAAGACCTCATGCACATTGCAGTTTGCAAGGTGCTCAGTTATGGGGGATTTTACCACTTAGATTTTATAGATCAAGAAGGGTGGCCCCATTGGAAGTTGGTGAAAGAACTACCTCATTTTGACCTCTTAGAACAAGAAAAATTATTGAAACTGCAGGTTATAGAGTATTTTGAAAAAGAATATCAACTAGAAATTTGATGAAGTTAATCTCTTACAATGTGAATGGAATTCGAGCAGCAATCAACAAAGGTTTTGTGGATTGGTTGGCCAAGGAATCACCAGATATAATTGGTTTACAGGAGATTAAAGCACTAGAAACAGATGTTGACTTCCGCATTTTCCAGGACTTGGGTTATCAAGTGTACTGGTATCCAGCAGTAAAAAAAGGATACAGTGGCGTCGCCATATTGAGTAAGGTGGTGCCCAAAGCCGTACATTATGGAATGGGGATATCCGCCTACGACGATGAAGGCAGAATACTTCGCGCAGAGTATGAAGGATTTTCTTTTATCTCTGCTTATTTCCCTTCCGGCACAACTGGTGATGTAAGGCAGGACTTCAAATACGCCTTTCTAGATGACGTATATGGGTTTATGCAAGATTTAAAAAAGGAGCATTCCGGGATAATCCTGAGTGGAGATTACAACATTTGCCACAAGGCAATTGACATTCACAATCCCGTTTCTAATAAAAACACTTCAGGATTCCTGCCCGAAGAGCGGGCCTGGATGGATAAGTTTATCGACTTGGGATTTGTCGATACCTTTCGTGCCTTTCATTCAGCCCCAGGCCACTATTCCTGGTGGAGTTACCGGGCTAATTCCCGAGAAAAAAACCTGGGATGGCGAATAGATTACCACATGGCCAGCAAAGAATTGCAAAACAAACTAAAAAGTGCTGTAATTTTACCATATGTAGTACATTCAGACCATTGTCCAGTTGTCCTAGAGCTTACCTAAGAAAAAGAACAATAGAACTACCTAGCGCCGAATAATTGTGATAAAATCCATAAAAATTTCAATTCCTTCTTTGATTGAAAACATTCAAATTATTGAAAGTTTTATTGACAATGCGAAAGAAACCTTCGAGATCAATGACGATCAGTATGGAAACATCATGATTTCGGTAACGGAATGCATCAGCAATGCCATCGTGCATGGCAATAAAAGCGAGTCAAGCAAACTGGTACACCTAGACCTTCAAATGGAGCCAGGCTTACTCCGTTGCAGCATTGAAGACGAAGGAAATGGATTTGATTTCAATCAACTTCCAGATCCTACAGATCCAGCAAACATTGAAAAAGTTGGGGGGAGGGGAATTTTCTTGATGAAACACCTGAGCGACGAAGTCAAATTTGAAGAAGGAGGAAAGAAAACCGTACTCTCATTTTACCTCGAATAAGCCATGGCTATTTATTTTTTTTCTGAAGACACCCCCTTTGAATTGCCGAACAAATTGCGCCGTAAGCGTTGGTTGAAGGAATTAGCGAACGCTTCCGGCTACCAAATCAACGAATTGAACTACGTTTTTTGTTCAGATGAATTCTTGTATCAAATGAATGTAGACTATCTCAAGCACCATACCTATACAGATATTATCACCTTTGATAACTCTGAAAAAAATGGAAAATTGGAAGGAGACATCTTCATCAGTGTAGATCGCGTCAGGGACAATGCAAAAGCCCATGCGACAGATGAAGAATCTGAACTGACCAGAGTGCTGGCTCATGGCCTGCTGCACTTAATAGGATATAAAGACAAAACCAAAGAAGAGGCTTCTTTGATGCGAAAAAAAGAAGACGAGGCCATCCAACTATATCGTTTAAATTGACTGTTCCACGTGGAACAGCTGCGAAGTATTACTAATTTTTCGTAAAACTGTTCCACGTGAAACACAACTGAAAATACATGTTTCCAAAATACGACGTCATCGTAGTAGGCGCCGGTCACGCGGGCTGTGAAGCGGCACATGCGGCCGCCAAAATGGGTTCTTCCGTGCTTCTCTGTACGATGAACATGAATACTATTGCCCAAATGTCCTGCAACCCTGCCATGGGAGGGGTGGCCAAAGGCCAAATCGTTCGTGAGATCGATGCCTTGGGGGGAATGTCGGGAATTGTTTCGGACAAATCTATGATTCAGTTCCGCATGCTCAACCGATCCAAAGGTCCAGCCATGTGGTCACCGCGCACACAAAACGACCGAATGCGCTTTGCGGAGGAATGGCGTCTTGCTCTAGAACACACGCCGAATGTAGATTTTTGGCAAGAAATGATCACGGGCCTTCTAATTAAAAATAAAAAGGTGTGCGGAGTACGAACCGGAATTGGTCTTGAAATTGAATCTAAAACAGTGGTGCTTACCAACGGCACCTTTTTGAATGGCATCATCCACATCGGTGAAAAACAGTTTGGAGGAGGTAGAACAGGGGAAGGGGCGTCCAAAGGAATTACAGAGCAACTAGTTTCCTTAGGATTAGAGGCAGGAAGAATGAAAACAGGAACACCTCCTCGGGTGGATGGGAGAAGCTTGGATTATTCCAAAATGGAGGAGCAACTAGGGGACGAACATCCTGAGAAGTTCTCCTACCTAGATAGTACGAGCCCCTTGTCAACACAACGGAGCTGCTGGATTACTTACACCA
>JAURGC010000064.1 GCA_030833985.1 Algoriphagus sp.
CATTTATTGCATTAATGTAAAATTCAGAAGCAACTCTACTCGTTTGCTTATCTTTGGCAAAACTAAACATCCCAATTCCTGGCCAAAGGATAATTACTGGATTAGGATCCCGCATTGCAGGGCTGTTTATATGCTTGTGTTGCTCGTAATAGGTGGCATAGCGTTCCCTATAGGATTGAAAAGCAGGTTCCAATTGGGAGTATATTCCTTTCAGATCTGAAAGATCAGTGTCTGCAGGTAGATCAAGGATCAGTGGGCTTATTTTTGTTCTAAGAAAATGATCGGGACAGCTAGTGCCCAATGGAGCAAGCCGTGGGAGGTCACGGCTGTTAATAAATTCCAAGACTACCTCCTTGTCTGAGAAAGTACCAATCATACGGGATTTTGAAGAAGCTAATCCGCGAAGTAAGGGTGCAATTCTAGCGGCTTGGCTAATCCGTTGTTCTGGGAGTAACGACTTGATGAGTTCACCACCAAAAACTGACCGTGTTTTACCATAATTTTCAGCTAGAAATGCTGAGGCAGTTTCTATGACTTCCAAACTATTCAGGTAACAATCATAGGATGTATCTCCCCAGGTAAATAGGCCATGACCTCCTAGCATAATGCCTCGAATACCTGGATTATTGTCCAATGTCTCCTTGAGTTTGAGTCCCAAGTCAAATCCTGGACGCTGCCAAGGAACCCAAGCAATCGCTCCCTTCCAAAGTTCTTGAGTTATTTGTTTACCATCTTTGGTCGCTGCAATTGCAATTGCAGCATCGGGGTGAAGGTGATCAATATGTTTAAAAGGCAAAAAACCATGAAGAGGTGTATCTATAGAAGGCGCTTTTGAGGCTAAGTCATAAATACAGTGATTAAACAATTCCACCATTTCATCCTCAAACTCTATTCCTCTGTAAATATTTTTTAGAGCCCTTAATTTTCCTACATCTAATCCCGCTAACCCTGACCTTTTCATTGTTCCGATATCTCCTCCTGAACCCTTTATCCACAAGACCTCAATTGGTTCTTTTGTCAACGGATCAAGTTCAAAGGTCTTGCAGGATGTGTTACCTCCTCCATAATTTGTAATTCTTAGGTCTGCACCCAGCAGATTTGATCGATAAATTAAAAGATCTACTTCATTGCCATTAAATGATGCTGCTTTAGAATCGTCCCAGAAATAACTGACATGACTAAATCTTATTTGTGGTGTATTCATTGGAAAATTGGTCTGTTGAGTAATTGAAGCATGAATTTCGTTTAAATCAAAAAATAAAGTATCCTGTAGTGTCTTGAATAAATCAATTCAAATCTATTAGTATTTGACTTTAATCGGACACAAGTTATTTTAAATGTAAATTCTATTTTCAATTTTTCTCAATATTTTACATTCGAGAAGTCACAACGCTATTAATACTTAATTTTTTAATAAATAGGTAATGTAGTACCCCAAAAAGGCAGGTGCATAGGGAGCTATTTCCATGAGCAGAAAAATCATGTACGGAATCGTATTTAAGCTTCAAACTATTTTTAGGATTATCTGAAATCACTACCAGTGACTCCACAGGTGTATTAACTATAGCTGATAACTCATAATAGACTGGAGTCTGCTACAGTCCACACAATTAAAATTCTAACCCTAATTTTATTGGTTAGGAGTAAAAATTGGTATAAATGTTAATTAGGATGTCTATTTAAAGTTAAAATAATACCCTTTTTTCGTTTTCAGAAACGATTTTTTTTAAAAACTCTAGCCAGTATCCTGTGCTGTCATGTTTTTAAATAATTGATTTTCTGCATTTTATGCAGGATTCAGCAGGATGGAAAATTTTAATATAACTGGGACATTAGTTTTTTAACAATTACTCTAAACCCATTTCTATGAAAAATCACCAATCATTTAGGGTAAAATTCCGATTTATTGGACTTTTATTCATTATGCTCTGCACAAGCATACTAAGTTTTGGCCAGACACAATCAGTCCGGGGTGTTATTAATTCTAACCCCGAAAATGAACCAGTTCCAGGTGCGATCGTCTTGATAAAAGGAACTCAAAAAGGTACTGTAACTGATTTCGATGGTAAATTCACTATCGAAGCTTCTCCCGGAGAGATTCTAGTCATCAGCTTTGTAGGATATACTACTAAAGAGGTGGCAGTGATTGCAGGACAAACCAACATTAATGTGAGTTTGGATATATCTACCTCTGACTTATCTGAAGTCGTGGTGGTGGGTTATGGTAGTCAGATTAAAAAGGAAGTAACTGGTGCTATTCAAACTGTAAACGAAGCAGAACTAAAAGATCTACCGGTATCTTCTGTCGCGCAAAAGCTGCAAGGGCGGCTGGCAGGAGTTCAAATAAATCAAACCACTGGAAAGCCTGGGCAAGGGATGAGTGTTAGAATTAGAGGCCAACTATCTGTATCAGGTGGTAGTGATCCACTATATGTAGTGGATGGATTTCCAATCACTGGTGACATAAATCAGATTAATCCAGATGAAATTCAAGATATTTCCGTGTTGAAGGATGCTGCTTCAACTTCTCTTTATGGTTCTCGAGCTGCTAATGGAGTTGTATTAATCACTACCAAAAAAGGGAAAGCAGGAAGAACAGATGTTAATTTAAATGTATATACAGGTTTTCAAAATGTACCTGTCAAAGGGCGTTTGGAAATGATGAATGCAGAAGAATTTGCTCAGTTTAAGAAGGAATATTACGAAGATGCCAAGCAGACAGTTCCTGATGTTTTTCAAAATCCCGCACAGTATAGAGATAAAAATAATGATTGGTACGATGCGATGCTGAAAACAGCTCCTATTACCTCTTACAATTTAACACTTACTTCCAATAAAGAAAAAGTTAATACTGCAGTAATTGCAGGAGTTTTTGATCAGAAAGGGGTGGTTGTGAATACAGATTACCAAAGGTATTCATTGCGAATGAATACCGATTATCAGGTTTCTGATAAAATAAATATAGGAGTAAATGTCGCCCCAAATTATGTTTATGACAATACACCTAGAACAGATGGTACTAGAGGCACGGGAATTTTATTTAATGCTTTACATACTTGGCCTGTTATGGATATTTATGATTCCAATGGTGAGTTAACGTATTTTAATAGATTTCCTTCTAATACAGGTAATATTTTTGCCTATCCCAACTGGGTAAGATCAGCACAAGAAATTACTAATGAAACCCGAAGAACAAATGTGCTTACCAATACTTATGCAGAGTGGAAACCAATAAAAGGACTCTCTTTAAAGTCAACTTTTAATGTCGAAGTTTCAAATTCTAGATTCTTTTCCTTTAGCCCTTCAACCGCTACTTCTCGAATAAATGTAGCCATCCCTACAGTGGCACAATCTAATAGAGATGATTATTCAAGTTTATCTTGGTTGAATGAAAATATTGCAACCTACCGCACTGCCATAAATGATCACAGCTTGGAAGCATTAGTAGGTTTTTCAAATCAAAAATTTAGATTTGATCGTACAGCAATCCAAGCAGATACCTATGCAGATGACCGCCTTCCAACCATACAGGGTGCGATTAATATAAATAGAAATGCATCTTTCACTGATGTTGGTGAATGGAGCTTGACTTCTGTCTTTTCAAGATTGAATTACAATTTTAAAGGAAAGTATTTGCTAACTGCTTCAGTGAGAACAGATGGATCATCAAGATTTGGATCTGACAACAGATGGGGGGTATTCCCTTCTACTTCGATTGGATGGGTGATTTCTGATGAAGGGTTTTTACAAAATAACTCAACTATTTCTTTTGCGAAATTAAGGGCTAGCTATGGGGTTACTGGAAATAATAATATTGGTAATTATACTCAATACGCTTTGGTGAATAACACCATAAATGCTGCTTTTGGAAATACAGTAGCTGCTGGATCAGGAATTATTTCTTTACAAAATTCAAACTTGGGTTGGGAAACTACATCGCAGTTTGATTTAGGCGTTGACTTAGGTGTTTGGGATGATCGTTTGACTTTTGGGTATGATTATTACAACAAAAATACCACAAACTTACTTTATGCTGTTCAAATCCCTCAAGAATCAGGATTCACCAATTTTAATGATAACATTGGAGAAATTAACTTTTGGGGGCACGAATTTGCAATTAATTTAATACCAATTACAGGCCAATTTAGTTGGACTGTAAATACCAACCTTTCGATCAATAGGAATGTAGTAAAGTCTTTAGCAGATGGTATCGATCGCGTTTATGGTTCTTATCACATCACTCAAGTAGGCCAGCCTTTTGGTCAATTTTATGGCATGGTTAAGCTTGGTAATTATGCAAATGCCGAAGATTTAGCCAATTCGCCTAAAATACCTGGAAGATCTACAGTAGGAAGCATCAAACTAAAAGATGTAAATGGAGATGGTAGGATTACTTATGGTGGTGATAATGATGATCGAGCAATTATTGGTAACCCATTTCCAGATTTTATCTATGGTATTGTCAATAATTTTAAGTTTAAAAACTTTGATGCAAGTATTACGGCTTCTGGGTCTCAAGGAAACCAAATTTATATGAGACACCTTTACTCTACTGCAAACCTAGATGGAGTGTTTAATATGGTTGCTAAAGCTAAGAATAGGTTCAGATCTCCTGAAAATCCTGGAGATGGGATATTTGGAACTACAGTTGGTGGGGGTAACGTAACTGGTATTGAGAGAGACTGGAATAATAGTAATTTCGTTTGGGACGGTTCTTACTTTACAGTAAGAAATATAACATTGGGCTATACCTTCACTAAGCTTCCAAAATCTGTAAAGTCTGCACGTTTATATTTTTCAGGACAAAATATGTGGGTATTTACTCCTTATTGGGGGGGATCCAATCCTGAGGTAAGTATGCAAAATAATGGCCAGGGTGATGGGGGTAATTTAAGTCCAGGTGTTGACTTGGCTCCGTATCCAATTCCAAGAACCTTGACTTTTGGGGTTAATGTCACATTCTAAATGGCTTACGTTGGTCTTTCTAATTAACTTAAATTATGACAAAAATGAAAAAATATATCCCAGTCTTTTTTATAGCCAGTTTTTTTCTAACTAGCTGTGAGGACTTTCTTACTGTTGTGCCTGAAACTCAATTGAGTTCAGCTACCTTCTTTAAAAGTCAAAAGGATTTTGAACAAGCGGTAAATTCAGCCTATGTTCCATTAAGGACGATATTCAATGATAGAGCATGGTTGCTAAGTGAAATGCACTCTGACAATACCTATTATGCTAGAAATGTTCTTTTTGGTGCAACTGACAATCAAGAAGATTTGGCCGATTTTTCGGTCCCAGAATCAAATGGTACCTCTGCTAATACGCACGTGCTGAATCAGTGGAGACAAGATTATTTGATTATCGCAAGAACAAATCAGATTCTTTCTTTAATCGATGAAGTGGATTTTGATGCTGCTGCAAAAGCTAATATAAAAGGTCAGGCATTATTTCTTAGAGCGTTTGCCTATTTTGAATTAGTAAGATATTTTGGTGATGTGCCACTTCACCTAACTCCAGTAGGATCTAGAGAAGAAGCTGCGTTGCCTTTATCCGATGAAGCTGAAGTATATGCTCAGATTATTTCGGACTTAACCGCGGCAATTCCACTTTTACTGAATAAATCTAAACAAGAAGCAGGTCGGGCAACTGAAGGTTCGGCTCGGACCTTGTTGGGAAATGTATATATCAACCTAAAGAAATGGGGTGAAGCCGAACAGGTGCTATCCCCAGTTACGACTGGAGGATATTCCTTAATGGGATCTTATGATTTGGCTTTTTCTAAGAATTCCTCAAATAAGAATAATGCAGAATCCGTTTTTGAGGTCCAGTATTTGGAAGGTTCAGCAGGCCTAAATGGAAATTTTATGTATCAATTTATGCCAAGACCAATTTCTGCGGCAGAATTGAAACCAATTATGGGTACTAGTAATCCACAAAATATTGATGGAGAAGGAAATAATATCCCTACACCTGATATTATAGCTGCATATGAAGATGGAGATACCCGAAAAAACGCCTCAATTGGTTACGTTGAATTAAAAGGAAGTTTTAGGGCTAATAAGGTATATCCGTACATCAAAAAGTTTCAAAGTAATCATTCCCAACACAATAATCATGGAATGAATTGGCCAGTTTATCGGTACGCTGAGGTTTTATTATTCTTAGCGGAGGCTTCTAATGAGCAGGGAAAAACAAGTGCCGCAGCTGGATTTTTAAATCAAGTTCGTTCACGCGCAGGCCTTCAGGCTACTACCGCTTCAAATCAAACTGATCTGAGAGAAGCTATATTTAAAGAAAGAAGAGTAGAATTGGCCTTTGAAAACAAACGATGGTTTGATATACAAAGGACGGATCGAATCCAAGAGATTATTGGTGCATATGGTCGAAGAATAATAGCAAATCCTTTAGATTATTACTATCCACCTTTGCCAGGAGCTGTTCCTAGAAATAATGCTTTTACTAATTTGAATAAGTATTATGCCTATCCAGCTGCCGAGTCTGATTTAAGTCCATATTTCTAAGTTGGTATTCTAAATTAAAATACCCCAACATCTTCTTTTTCATTCTGAATTAAGAAAATGTTGGGGTATTTATTGAATGAAATTGGCTCTCAAATCGATAAAAATCTTAAAAAAAGTAGACTGTATGAGTGGTTTTTTAAAACCTGAAAAATTCTCATCTTTAAGAAGAAAATTGTAAGTACTTTAAATGCAATAAATCCAAAATATTATGTTTCTCAAAAGCATTTTTAAAAATCTTTTCTTCCTAGTTCTTGCTACCTACATACTAGTGGCCTGTGCTAAAAAAGAAGAAATCAGGCAACTCACTGGCAATCCTAAAATTGATAAGCTAAAACTTCCAGATGGATTTGAAGCAGAATTAATTTATAGCCCAGGAGAAAATGATCAAGGTTCTTGGGTAGCCATGACCTTTGATGACCAAGGAAGAATGATTACCTCGGATCAATATGGGTATCTCTACCGTCTGGAACTGCCTCCAATCGGTTCGGATTCTACCGTAAAACCAAAAGTGGAAAAACTTCGGGTCGGCAATGTGGCAGATACTTTGGTAGGTATGGGCTATGCACAGGGTTTGCTCTATGCATTCAATTCCCTCTATGTAATGGTCAATCACAACCCCAATGAAAAATTCAGTAAAGCCACTGGGCTCTACCGAATACAGGATTTGGATGGAGATGATCAGTTTGAGTCGGTAACCACGATCCGGGAGTTGAAGGGGCAGCAAGGAGAGCATGGTCCACATTCCATGAAGCTCACCCCGGATGGGAAAGGGATTTACCTGATTGCAGGTAACCATGTGGATGTTCCTGAAATGAATCATTACCGGCTGCCAAAAGTTTGGCAAGAGGACAACTTATTTCCATTGATCAAAGACCCTCGTGGCCATGCAAATAACCGAATGGCCCCTGGAGGATGGATTGCAAAAATTAACCCTGATGGGACCGAATGGGAATTGATCGGTGCAGGATTCCGAAATGCCTTTGATTTTGACTTCAACGAGGTGGGTGACATTTTCGCCTACGATGCCGATATGGAATGGGATTTTGGGATGCCTTGGTACCGTCCCACCCGTATTAATCATGTGACCAGCGGATCCGAGTTTGGCTGGAGAACAGGCAATTCCAAATGGTCTCCAAATTATCCAGACAACCTTCCAGCCGTTTTAAACATAGGGCAAGGTTCTCCTACGAATGCTATGTTTGGGTTTAAAGCAAATTTTCCTAGCAAATACAAAAAAGCGTTGTATGCATTTGATTGGAGTTTTGGAATTATTTATGCCATACACCTTACTCCCGAAGGAGCTACTTACAATGCTGAAGCGGAGGAATTTATTTCAGGTTCACCCCTTCCGCTGACGGATGGGATCATTGGTCCAGATGGTGCATTTTATTTTGCTACTGGAGGCAGAAGGTTGGAATCAGATCTGTATCGGGTAACCTTCACAGGTGAACTCGATACTTATGTGCCCATGACAGAAGCAGATCTTCCTCAGGAGGCCAAGATTCGTAGAGAATTGGAACGCTACCATTCCGCTGGAGCTCCAGCAGAGGCTTTGGAAGCAGCATGGGCTCAGTTGGGACATGGGGATCGACATGTTCAGTATGCAGCTAGACTGGCTCTTGAGCATCAGCCTGTGGATACTTGGAAAAATAAGGCCTTAACAGAGCCCAATTCAGCAAAGAAAATTCAGGCACTTCTCGCTCTTGGGCGTCATGGTTCAAGCAAGGATGCTTCAGCCATGATCAGCAGTTTGATGCAAGTGGATTACAAGGCACTATCTTCTAAAGACAAACAAGATTTTCTTCGCACTCTAGAGGTGATATTGGCACGACATGGTTCAGATGCTGAAGCAGTAAAGCCTCAATTGGTTGCCTTTTTGGATCCCCACTATCCTTCCAATGACAACTTGCTAGATAGGTCACTTTCGATCCTGCTGGTTCACCTAGATGCCCCAACTGCAGTAGGGAAAACTCTATCCTTATTGAAAAATGCGAAGGACGATCTCAACTACCAAAAGACATTTACGGCATCTTCTGATTTGATTTTCCGAAACCCGCAATACGGTTTGGATATTGCCAACATGCTTGCTAATGTTCCTCCAGCTCAAGCCACTTTTTATGCTACAGTTCTTGGGGGTGCAGATCAGGGTTGGACTCCGGCTCAGCGAGACGAATATTTTGGATGGATAAAAAATGCCCTCACTGCTTATAAAGGAGGCAGAAGTTATGTGGGATTTCTAGATCGTGCTCGAAAAATGGCTTTAGCCTCTGTAGATAAGGCTGATTTTGAAAAGTATGATGAGCTATCTGGAGGTAAATTGCTTACCGCTAGTGGCAATGATATTGTTAACTCAGGTGTCCAGCCTGAAGGCCCAGGCCGTCGGTGGACTCTTGAAGAAGCAGAACCTTTGGTTGCCAACCTTGTCGGTAGAGACTTGGTAAAAGGCAAAGCCATGTATGCTGCCAGCCTTTGCCAGTCTTGCCATAGTATGCAAGGTGAGGGTGGTGCTGTTGGCCCAGATTTGAGTCAGTTGGGAACACGCTTTTCTGCTAAAGATATTTTAGTAGCAACTCTGGATCCGAATGCGACCATTTCCGATCAATACCATGCTTCCATCCTTGAACTAAAGGGAGGAGGATCCTTACTCGGAAAAATTACTGATGAGGATGCGCAAAATTACTACCTATCTCAGAATCCGTTTGCTCCTGGGGATATCAAAAAGGTACCTAAAAATACCGTTGCACTGAAGAAAAACTCAGAGATATCCATCATGATGCCGGGTCTTGTCAACCGACTCAATGAAGAGGAGTTGAAAGACTTGATGGCCTATTTGATTTCGGGAGGAAATGCGAACCATGCGGTGTACAACCAACCTCTTACACAGAAATGAGTGGCCCCATGACACTCAAAATTTGGGGAATCCTAGGATTGCTACTGGTTACTTCCTATTGGACCTTGCCCCTAGAATCAAGAAGCGCTCCACAGGCATCTGAGCAGCAAATGGACTTCATCTCTCTTTTTGATGGGAAAAGTCTTGCGGGTTGGGAATTTGATCCCGTTTACTGGTCGGTAAATGAGGGGGTGATGGTCGGGGAAATTACTGCTGAAACACTCCTAAAGAACAATACTTTCATTATTTGGAAGGGAGGAGAGGTTGGTGATTTCGAGTTGAAAGTAGATTACTGGATTTCTGAAAGCGGTAATTCAGGGGTGCAATACCGAAGTGATCGAGTGAAGGACGTTCCCTTTGCGCTGCGTGGATATCAGGCAGATATTGATGGAGGGAATCGCTATACAGGTCAAAACTATGAGGAAAGAAAGCGGACCACCCTTGCCTATCGTGGTCAAAAAACTCGGATTAGTTCACAACCTGATTCTATTCTTGAACCACGGGGTTTTATAGAACGGAATGCCTGGAAAGGTTTAAATCTTACCGCTGAATTGGGGGACCGAAGCGAACTTGGAGCTCTAATTAAAAAAGGAGAATGGAATACTATCCATATCGTTGCGAAAGGGCAAGTATTAAAACACTTTGTAAACGGAGTTCTGATGAGTGAAGTGCATGATGAGGACACCAAAAATAGCATGTCTCAAGGTTTATTGGGATTTCAGGTTCATGTTGGCCCACCAATGAAGGTAATGTTTAAGAATATTCTCTTGAAAAAGGGGTAGGGAATACTTTCATAATCATGGATTTAGTAGAATAAATAATGCAGCATACGAATTCTAAAAATTGGAAGCATACTCTCTCCAACAGCCAGCAACTGGGAGGTATTGAAACTTCCATTTTGGATAATGGAGCAGGTCGTGGAGTTCGAATTGCTTGGATCAATACAGGAACTGGGCTTCGCTATAAAGTAGTGCTTGACCGTGGGATGGATATTTTGGATGCATTCCACAATGAAAATAGCCTGGCTTGGATTTCGCATGCTGGACTTACTGCTCCCCAACCTTTTTCTAACCAAGGTATAGATTGGCTGCGCACCTTTGGTGGAGGCTTATTGACTACTTGCGGACTATCCAATGCAGGTCCTCCCAACTCGGATGCGAATGGATCTCGAGGATTGCATGGGAATTATTCCAACCTGTCCGCCGAACTAATTTCGATTAAGCAGCCCAATATTTTCTCTGGAGATTTGGGGTTTGAGTTGGTCGGAAAAGTTACCGAAAGCAGCACCTTTGGTCCCAGTTTGGAACTCGTTCGACGTATCTCCGGAACAATTGGTTCGGCAGAAATTAGGATACACGATCAAGTCACAAATCGAGGGAATACAAAGGCCCCCCATATGCTTTTGTACCATATCAATTGTGGGTGGCCATTGATTGATGAAGGAACGAGGATTGTGTGGCAGGGTAAGCTGCAACCAAGACTTGGAGAGATAGAAATTCGTCAAAATTCTAGAAAAGATGGATTTCGACACTGTCCAGCTCCTATGGATAGCCATGCTGGCTTTGGGGAAGAGGTCGCTTTTATTGACCCGATTGGAGATAGGAAGCAACAAGTAGTTTGCGGCTATGTCAACGATCAGTTGGGCTTGGGACTAAAGATTTCCTTTTCCAAAACCCAATTGCCCTGGCTTATCAATTGGCAGCATTGGGGGAAAAATGAATACGTAACTGCACTTGAGCCGGCTACAAATCCTCCGATTGGACAGGCTGCGGCACGGGCAAATCAGAGTTTGCTAGAACTTGAGCCAGGAGAAAGCCGGAGGTATGACCTCCACCTTAGCATATTAGTAGGAGAGGCTGCTCAAGAATTTGCTTGACCCAGTGAAGAGGATTTGTCGCTTATTGAATTATTAAAACAAAAAAATTGACACCGCTAACCCAAAATACAGACCTATGAGTTTTGCCAAAAAAGCGCTCGAACAGGGCGAAGGAATTGTACGATTGACCCCTACTTGGGTACCCCGGTCTTTTTGTGTACCGGGCCGAAGAATTAAACTGCATCCTGACGATTATTATGCTTTTGGAGGCATGCGTGGAGGAATAGATGAACGCTGGTTTGCCTCTACTACTGCTGCTCAAAATGGACCATTGACTTCAAAAAATGAAGGTTTAAGTCATATTGCCCTAGAGGATGGAGGGAAAGTAACCCTTGGGCTCCTGAAAGATGCTGTGGAAGAATTGGGAGCTGACCTGATCGGCTCTCGTCTATGGAATGAGTTCAAATCCTGGCCCATGTACTCCAAATTTTTCGATAACATGGGACCTTTGCCGCACCACATCCACCCATCCGATGAATTTGGCAAATTAACGGGCCAGAACGGAAAGCCAGAGGCCTATTATTTCCCCCCACAAGTGAATAATCACGGAGGGGATTTTCCTTATACTTTCTTTGGTATTGCTCCGGGAACGAGTAAGGAGACGATTTTGGAATGTTTGAAAAACTTCAACAAAGGGGATAACAAAATCACCAATTATTCCCAAGCCTTCCGATTGCAGCCGGGTACGGGTTGGGATGTACCTCCAGGGATGCTCCATGCACCTGGCAGTATGTGTACCTACGAACCCCAAAAGGCATCTGACATCTTTGCCATGTACCAGTCTTTGGTAAATGAAGCCATTATTCCGGATGAGCTACTTTGGAATGCATGTCCAAAAAACCGTTGGGGAGACTACGAACTCTTGTTGGAAATGATCGACTGGGATCTCAACGTCAATCCCAACTTGATGGACAATCACTATATGGAACCCAAACCGGTAACGAATCCTGCTCAAATGCAGGCAGCAGGCTACCAGGAAAATTGGATTTGCTACCGTTCTCACGATTACAGCGCCAAAGAACTGACCGTGCTACCTGGGCAGACTGCAGTCATTACCGATGCAGCAGCGTATGGTATGATCATGATGCAAGGACATGGAAAAATGGGTGTTTGGGATATTGAAACACCTTCTTTGATTCGTTTTGGACAATTGACCCAGGATGAATATTTTGTATCTGAAGCCGCTGCAAAGGCTGGAGTAAAAATTACCAACACCTCCAAATCAGATCCCATTGTGATGCTTAAGCATTTTGGGCCCAAGAATCCTGATTTGACCGTAGTATAAAAAAATACCGGAAATTTTGTTCAACTAAAGTACTAACCCAAAATAGCCATGAATACATTACCCAAACTGCACAATGCCACCTGGCCTGGATTGGTTGGAAAAGGTCCAGACTCAGAGCCAGTAATCGCCTTTGATCAGTTACTCGAAATGACTGCTGCAGCTGAAGTGGGCGGAGTTAAATTTGATGGAATTGATGTGGGCTTACTCGAACCACATATTTACCTAGATCAGGCCGACGAAGCTAAAAAGCTTGCGGAGAAAGTTTCTAAATACGGACTTAAAGTAGGTTCCCTTGTAGCCCCAATCTGGGCCGGCTCTGCCATGGGCACAGCCGATCAGCGCAAAACTTTTGTGGAGATGGTACGCAAGTCATGTGAATTTGGACAGCAGCTGAAGGCACTTGGCGTAAGGGATTATGGAATCGTCCGGATTGACTCTGCTGCAGGCGTATCCGACTGGGCAAAGGATCCACTTAATAATTCCAAATTAATTGCCCAAACTTTCCAAGAAGCTGCTGATGTTGCCGCTGGATATGGAGAAAGATTGGCAGCTGAAGGAGAAATCTGCTGGGGAGGCATGCATAGCTGGAAACACATGGTAGAATTGCTGGAAATGACTGATCGAAAGAATGTGGGTTTTCAGGCCGACATGTCGCATACCTTCCTATACACTATGGGCTACAATGCTCCAGAGCATCGCATCCTGCCAATTGATGCAGAATTGAAAGATAGGGAAGTGATCAAAGCCGCCATAAAAATCGTTTCAGATGCACTACGTCCTTGGACCATCGACTTTCACGTGGCTCAAAATGACGGCTCGGTTTTTGGATCTGGATCTCACGATAAAACGGGCCGTCACTGCCAGGCTACCGATCCAAATGGACTGCTCGATATCGCCCAAGATGCGGGTTACTGGATGCGAGATGCCGCTGGGAATTATAATCAAGCCTTGACTCATATTTGCTGGGATGGCTGTATGTTCCCCAATGCGGTCATGGAAAAGCAGCAAACCTGGAATGACATCCTTGCTGCCATGATAGCAGTTCGTAATGCACAGGGACATACAGGATGAGGGCCGTGGGTTTGTTCATGAGGCTGTTTATTTACTAATTGAATACTAGAAATCTTTCTTTTACATCATTCTTACTAGAAAAATGAGCAACAAAAAATTAATTCGTGTAGGCCTAATCGGCACAGGACTGATGGGCAGAATTCATACCAATGGTTACAAGCGCTTGGCTGACTTTTTTCCTGAATATCAATACCGACCTGTATTGCAAGCCTGCTGCTCAAGAAGAGAGGCCAATGCCAAGGCATTTATGGAGCGCTGGGATTATGCTTCCTACGAAACAGACTGGCGCAAACTCCTAGCACGGGAGGATATTGATGCAGTGGATATTTGCACGCCAAACGACATGCATGCAGAGATTGCCATTGCTGCAGCAATGGCTGGAAAAATGATTCTCTGTGAAAAACCGCTCGCTCGATCCGTTGCTGAAGCCAAGGGCATGCTAGAGGCAGTGGAGGCTGCCGGTGTAAAAAATACGGTATGGTACAATTATCGTCGAGTACCGGCGGTGACTCTAGCCAAAAATATCGTCGCTTCGGGCAAGCTGGGCAAAATTTTTCATTACCGAGCCAACTTCCTTCAAGATTGGACCATCAATCCAGACTTGCCTCAAGGGGGTGATGGAACCTGGAGATTGGATGTGGAATCAG
>JAURGC010000139.1 GCA_030833985.1 Algoriphagus sp.
CATCAAGGTCGTGCCCAAAATGGTTCCTTTCAAATTGCAATTGAGGTGGTAGTCAATGTCTTCCAGCTCATACGCTTCCAAAAACCCAGGACGAATCACCCCAGCACAATTGATCAAATGGGAGATCGGTAAGCCCATTTTCTTAGCTGCAGTTAGCACATCCAACCAAGTGGCTTCCTGAGCCACATCCCCTTCTACCCAGGAGACAGATTTATTTCCCTGTGCTAGATTTTCGAGTTTCACCGCCTCCAAATCAACCAAAATCAGAGGAACTTGATGAGTCAAAAAGGTGGTGAAAAGTTGCTTTCCAATGCCACTGGCAGCGCCCGTAAGGACAATCAAGGTTGGGGTCATGGGAGTTGTGTAAAGAGGATATTCCCTAAATAAACTCAAAAAATTCTACCCCACAAATTTTGCCAATTGACGGAATTCATAAACCTTTTGGTAGACTTTTGACTTAAATTTGATACCTACCTCATCCACACTTCCATGCATCAGCCTCCGAATAGCCTTCCCTACGACCTGTTAATCCTTGGTGCCGGTCCCATCGGATTGGCCTGTGGAATTGAAGCCAAAAAGGCTGGATTGAACTACCTCATTCTCGAAAAAGGTGCCCTCTGCAATTCGATATACAACTATCCAGTCAACATGTCTTTCTTTTCTACAGCAGAGCGCTTGGAACTCGCAGGCATCCCCTTCATGTCCGTAGGGCCCAAACCAACCCGAACAGAGGCCTTGGATTATTACCGAAGGATTTACCAACTTTTTCAATTAAAAGTCAACCTCTACGAAACCGTCCAAACCCTCCAGAAAGTGGAAGATCTTTTTGCCATTCAAACCTCAAAAGGAACCTATCTTAGTAAAAAAATTGTCTTGGCAACCGGCTTTTACGACTTACCCAACCTACTGGAAGTGCCCGGCGAGGAACTACCCAAGGTGCTTCACTATTACAAGGAACCTTGGCCCTTTGTAGGTCAGAAAGTGCTCGTGGTAGGCGGAGCTAACTCTGCAGTAGATGCAGCTCTGGAATGCTGGCGCAAAGGAGCTTCTGTCAGTATGGTCCTCTTAGGCGATGAAGTGGATGAAAATGTCAAATATTGGGTGCGTCCAGACATCATGAACCGTATCAAAGAAGGAGCTATCCAAGCCTATACCCGATCCCGGGTTAAAGAAATTTGTACACAAAAAGTGATCTTATCCACGCCTAAAGGAGAAGTTGCTATCCCAAACGATTGGGTGCTTGCCCTGACTGGGTACAAACCCAATTTTAACCTTTTGGATCAGCTTGGTGTCCAACTCAGCCTAGACGAAAAGCGTCAACCTTGCTACGATCAGACCAACCAAGAATCCAATGTCCCGGGTGTGTACCTCGCAGGGGTGGTTTGTGGAGGCCTCAATACCCGGGAATTTTTTATCGAAAACAGCATCTCCCATGCGGAGGCAATCATTCAGGATATAGTCTTGAAAAATAGCTTCTCAAAAAATATTGATTAATCAAAAATTCGCCTCGGTAATCAAGCGCAAGCCATCCAAGGTGAGATTTCGATCCACGGCATCAAAGGTCCCTTCCAAAGTGGTAAGAATAGAAGAAAGGCCACCTGTAGCCACAACAGTAAAAGAAAGACCTGTTTCTGCTTGAATCGCTTCCAACATCCCTTTGACCAATCCAGTATACCCATATAGCACCCCCGCCTGAATGGCATGAATCGTATCCCTCCCAAGGGCAGATTCTGGTAACTTGAGTTCTACTTCTGGTAATTTGGAGGTATTCATAAATAAGGATTTAATAGCTGTTTGGAGCCCAGGAACAATACTTACTCCCAAAACCTCTCCTCTGGAATCCACAGCGGTGAAGGTAAGGGCGGTTCCAAAATCCACCACAATTACCGGCTCTTGGTACCGCGTGTAGGCAGCCATCACGTTACACATTAAATCGGTACCTATTTCATTGGGTCGGTGCGTGCGAACTGGTAAGCAAACGTAGCTAGTCGCTTGAATCCGATAAGGGGGCTTGCCAAAAAACCCTTCACAAAACTGTTCAAGGATTTCATTGATTTCTGGAACCACCGAACTGAATCCGATAGCCTCAATTTGATCCGTAGTGATTCCATGCTCCAAAAAATACAGCGGCACCTTTTTGCTCAGCTGCGCAATCAAGCTAGGAGTTTTGGTTTCCAAGCGAAATTGATTGGTCCAAATCCCACTTTTCGCATCGTAAAGTGCAAAAACCACATTGGAATTGCCTGCATCTATGGCTAAAAACATCTTCGTATCAAGTTTTGCATAAATTAGAGGCATAGAAACCAAATTAACAACTCAGCCCCCAAAAAACAGATGTATTCCTTAAGAGTAGGCCAGAAATCAGATCTCCCCCGAGTACTTGAACTCATCCAAGAGCTTGCGCTCTACGAAAAAGCACCCGAACAAGTCACCAATACGTTAGAGCGGATGGAAAAAGAGGGGTTTGGCCCTAATCCCGTGTACGGATTCTATGTATGCGTCAAAGACAGCAACCTGGAAATCATAGGTATTGCAGTTTATTACTACCGCTATTCGACCTGGAAAGGAAAGCGATTGTACCTAGAAGACATTGTGGTTACTGAATCAGAGCGTGGAAATGGCGCAGGCAAACTCCTTTTTGAGCGGGTAATGGCCAAATCCTTGGAAGAAGACTGTAGCGGCATGATGTGGCAAGTGCTCGATTGGAATGCTCCTGCAATTAATTTTTACAAGAAATATGGAGCCCTCCTAGAAGCTGGATGGTTGAATGCACACCTACAAGACTACGAAATCAAGAAATTACTCCATAAGTAAACTCGGTTCAACATCCCATTTTCCAATCCTTCCAGAAAAAAATTAAGACTACCTTTGTGCTATGAAAACAAAACCGTTTAGCGTAGTCTACGAAGACAATCACCTCCTTGTGGTTAATAAGGCGGCTGGAATCTTGGTTCAGGGAGATAAGACCAAGGACAAAACCCTGACCGACTATTGCAGAGAGTATATCGCAAAAAAATACGATAAACCTGGAGCTGTTTTCTTGCATCCCATCCATCGCTTGGATCGCCCAGTAAGTGGATTGGTGGCTTTTGCACGTACTTCCAAGGGGTTAGAACGCATGATGGAACTTTTCCGTAAACGGGATATTCATAAGGTGTACTGGGCCCTAGTCAAACGAAGACCTAAGGAGGAACAAGGCAAATTGACCCATTGGCTGACCAAGGACGAAGTGAAAAATTTCGTGACGGCCCACGACGAAGAAGTTTCTGGCTCACAAAAAGCGGAACTCAACTACAAGGTACTCGGAAAACTCAACGACCACTGGCTACTTGAAGTACGCCCTATCTCAGGTAGACCACATCAAATTCGCGTGCAACTAGCGTCCATGGGCTGTCCAATTCGCGGAGATATCAAGTACGGTTTTGCCAAACCCAATCCCGATGCGAGCATCAACCTCCATGCTTTCCACTTGGTATTTGTACATCCTATAAAAAAGGAAAAAATATTCCTTCGAGCAGCATTGCCCGAAACGGAGTTCTGGGAACAGTTCCTCGAATTTGAAACGATCAAAGCCAAGGATCAGCACTTGGATAATACCTTTTCGGGATAAGAAAGGAAAGTACGAGGTACGAAATAAGGCACTTTACTAATATTGAACGCCGGACTCGGAATTTTGAACGCCGAATTCGGGAAAACTTGTTTCTAGTGTTATTAGGCATCTAAGTCTTTTGCTCTTGTTTCTCAAATTAGATCGTATTTCTACCTAATTTCAACCACCATGAAAAACTTCATTATACTCTTCAGTTTTCTTCTTTTTCTCGGTTCTTGTACCGCACAGAACTCTCCCAAGACGATCTTCATCGTCCGCCATGCCGAAAAGCAATTGGAAGGTCAGGATCCAGACCTCGCCTATGTAGGCAAAGTTCGCGCTAAAAAACTTGCCCAGATTCTTGAGAAAGAAGCCATCAAACGCGTTTTGTCCACAGATTATGCAAGAACTAGGAATACCGCACAACCCACAGCAGATGCAGCTGAATTGACTGTGGAAACCTACGATCCAAAAGATCAGGAAGCCTTGATCGCAGACTTGCGTACTAGTGAAGGCAATGTCCTCGTAGTTGGTCACAGTAATACAGTCAGCCAGTTAGCCAATGCGTTTATAAGTTCAGGCGAGCCCTTCGCGGATCTCAACGACCTGGAATACGACTTTATTTACGAGGTGACCTTAGATAAAAATAGTTCCAAAGTCACTAGAAAGACTTACAAGGAATTTTAACCCCAACGGTGGAGGCCGCACCAATTCGCTACGCTGATTAGTTTTTTGCCAGTAAATTGGCGCTCTTCCCATTTTTGCATTTAGGTCCTTTTTCCTTCATTTATTGCAACGAGATCAGTACATTTCGTGAAGGCAATTCCAAATGAATCGAGAAAAAAACCTACAGCAGTTACAAGAAAAAACCAAGGTCTGGGACATCGCCGTCATTGGTGGAGGGGCTTCGGGTTTGGGAGTGGCACTGGATGCGGTATCTCGGGGCCTTTCAGTGGTACTATTTGACAAAGCTGATTTTGCTAAAGGCACCTCTAGCAGAAGCACCAAATTGCTTCATGGCGGTGTTCGTTATTTAGCGCAAGGACAAATTTCCTTGGTTTTTGAAGCCCTAAAGGAAAGGGGGCTTCTCCTAAAAAATGCGCCACATCTCTGCCAAAATCAATCCTTTCTCATTCCTATCTACTCTTGGTGGGACCGAATTCAATACAGCATAGGACTAAAACTTTACGATTGGATGGCAGGGAGATTGAGCCTTGGCACCTCCAAATTCATCCCAAAACAACAAGCACTTCTCCGAATTCCCAGCCTCCAACCTTCCGGGCTCCAGGGTGCAGTCACCTACCAGGATGGACAATTTGATGATGCCCGACTTGCGATCCACCTGGCACAAACAGCAGATGACTTGGGGGCCTGCCTACTCAACTACACCAAAGCCACTGGGCTAACCAAAGATCCCCGAGGCAGAATCTCAGGATTGACCGTTCGTGATCTGAACGCAAAAAAATCCTACTCGCTACTTGCAAAAATGGTGGTCAATGCCACCGGAGTTTTTGCAGATAAAATTCTTCAACTCGACAACCCCTCGGCCCCAAAAACCATACAACCTAGTCAGGGAATTCACTTGGTACTTGACTTGAGTTTTTTGGGAGGTCAAGACGCGCTTATGATTCCCAAAACCAAGGATGGTCGGGTATTATTTGGGGTGCCTTGGCACAACAAGCTCCTCTTAGGAACCACTGATACGATTCGAGAAAAAGCCAAATTAGAGCCTAAAGCTTTAGAAAAAGAAATTGACTTTGTACTGGAAACCGCAGGGGCTTACCTCACCAAAAAACCGGAGCGAAAAGATATTAAGGCAGTATTTGCAGGATTAAGGCCTCTAGCTAGACCCGAAGAAGGCAGTACAAAAACCAAGGAAATCTCCCGCTCTCATAAAATTATTTGTTCATCGAGTGGGCTAGTATCCCTGACCGGAGGAAAGTGGACTACCTTCAGGAAAATGGGAGAAGACACGCTCAATTACTTTAGTCAAATAACGGGGCAGCCCGTATCTGCCAGTACCAGTGCAACTCAAAAAATCCATGGTTTTTCAATAAAAATTCCCTCGGGACACTGGGCAGTTTATGGAACAGATGCCAAAAAAATAAAAGCACTTGCCAACGAACGGCCTGAACTAAAGGAGCGCATTCATCCTCAGTACCCTGCTACACTTGCCGAGGTAGTTTGGGCCTGCCAGCATGAAATGGCGCTTACCCTTGAAGATGTGCTCTCTCGACGCATTCGACTTTTGATTCTCGATTCAGCCGCTGCCCTTAGCAGTGCAGAAAAAGTAGCGCAACTCATGGCTACCACCCTGCAAAAAGACGAAGCCTGGGTTCAAACTGAATTGACTAATTTTAAAAAGATAGCAGAAAAATATTTGATTTCAATGCACTAACTTCCAGTCACAACTTCTTACAACCCAACACCCAAAATGCCTGCCGATAAACCCTATATTTTAGCCTTAGATCAAGGCACTACCAGTTCAAGAGCCTTGATTTTTAATCAAAAAGGAGAGATTATCTCCCTAGCTCAGAAGGAATTTACCCAATTCTTCCCCCAACTAGGGTGGGTAGAACACGATCCGGAAGAAATCTGGTCCAGCCAGTCCAGTGTATTGATGGAGGCCCTACTCCAAAAATCCATTCGTCCCGACCAAGTCGCAGCAATTGG
>JAURGC010000209.1 GCA_030833985.1 Algoriphagus sp.
AAGGTTCTTGCCAAGGAGAGAATTGATTCCCTTCATGCCCATTACCTTAATTTCTACCCTGAATTATTGGCTAGCCCATCTGCTAGAGCAAAGGCAGAGGCAATCCTAAAAGAACACTTTGAATTTCTCAGGATCCTACTCAAAATCTCGTTCAACGAAGCAATTCAAAGGGATATTTTGGCTCAAGGAGAGTTGCTATCAACCAAACTTTTTCATACACTCCTTGAGGAATTGGGTATTTCCTCCGTGTTGCTTTCTGCGTTGGATTTTATGAGTATCGATGAAAATTCCGAGCCCGAATTGGAAAAAATTTCGGAGCGTTTGAGAGCTCTCCTCACCAAATATCCCGATCAACGACTCTTCATTACCCAAGGCTACATCTGTAAAAACCACCGAAATGAGGTAGATAACCTTAAGCGTGGGGGCAGCGACTATACTGCTTCCTTAGTAGCCGCAGCAATACAGGCATCTGTATGTGAGATTTGGACTGATATTGATGGCATGCACAACAATGATCCACGTGTCGTAGATCGAACCCGTCCCATTGCAGAACTTTCCTTTGACGAGGCGGCGGAGTTGGCCTATTTTGGGGCTAAAATTCTCCATCCTGCCTCCATTTGGCCTGCCCAATTGCACAATGTTCCTGTAAAGTTGCTCAATACCATGGATCCTGCTGCTCCAGGAACATTAATCCAAGCAGAGGTAGCGGAAATAGGAGTAAAAGCCATCGCTGCGAAAGACGGGATCACCGCTATCAAAATCAAATCTTCTCGGATGCTTTTGGCCTATGGATTTTTGCGTCGAATTTTTGAAGTCTTCGAATCTTTTAAGACTCCAATCGATATGATTACTACCTCCGAAGTAGCTGTTTCAGTGACCATCGATGACTTGAGCCATTTGGAGCAAATCGTTGGAGAATTGCGCCAATTTGGCACCGTAGAAGTGGACTCCAACCAAGCGATTGTCTGTGTGGTAGGGAATCGGGTGGCAGAAAAGGAAGGGGCTATCCAGTCGGTAATGGATTCTTTGGCGGGTATCCCCATCCGAATGGTATCTTTTGGAGGAAGCAAACACAATGTATCCATATTGATTGATGCCCAATACAAAACACAGGCTCTCAAAAGCCTCAATGAGGGGGTTTTCACCTGGTAACCTAATCCCTTGATGACTCCCTCCAAACCTGGATTTTTGAATCGCCTTCAAAGCAAGTGGCAGTTGAAAAGCATGAGCCAAGTACTTTTGGTCTTGCTTGTATTTGCCTGTACGGGTACTACTATTCTATTTATAAAAAATCCAATCCTTTCTTTTTTTGGAATTGTAAGAGGGGAGGGACAAGGATTCTTCAATACACTTGCCTATCTTCTTCTGGTCTTGCCCTTGTACCAGATTCTCCTTTTAGTTTATGGGTTTATTTTTGGGCAGTTCCGCTTCTTTTGGGAGAAGGAAAAAAAGCTAGTGAAGCGGATAGGGACGGTTTTTACACGAAAAAAATAAGAGAATCCTTAGCTTATCCGGCTCCAATTGACAGCAGCCTTTTTTTGCTGCCGTACTTGCCGAAGAATAGCGAAGTGCTCCGGAAGCTCCAAGCTTGGGTCAGTAGTCAAAACTTGCTGTGCAGCATCCCTTGCTAAGGTCAGTAGAGGAGCGTCCTTACTCAAATCGGCAATTAAAAGGTCGGTGATGCCACTTTGTTGGGTTCCCATTAGGTCGCCCGGTCCACGAAGGCGCAAGTCGACGTCAGCGATTTCAAAGCCGTCGTTAGTGCGTACCATCGTGTCTAAGCGGATGCGAGAATCTCGACTGAGTTCGTACTTACTCATTAGGATGCAGTAACTCTGTTCTGCTCCCCTTCCTACCCTACCTCGGAGTTGATGGAGTTGAGAAAGTCCAAAGCGCTCAGCATTTTCAATGAGCATCACGGAGGCATTGGGTACATTGACCCCAACCTCAATCACTGTAGTAGCCACCATGATTTTTGTTTCTCCTTTCACAAATCGTTGCATCTCGTAGTCTTTGTCTTCGGCTTTCATGCCCCCATGGACGATACTCAGGGGAACTTGCGGAAATGCTCTTGCGATACTTTCGTAGCCGTCCATGAGATTTTTTAGATCCAAACTTTGGGACTCTTCGATAAGGGGGTAGACAATATATACTTGTCGACCTTTTTTAAGCTCTTCTTGCATAAAGCCAAAGACCTTGAGCCGATCCTTGTCATAGCGATGGACTGTTTGAATGGGCTTTCGGCCAGCAGGGAGCTCGTCGATGACCGAGACCTCCAGGTCACCGTACAATGTCATGGCCAAGGTACGAGGGATAGGTGTAGCTGTCATCACCAGTACATGGGGCTGGTACTGCGTGTTTTTTGCCCACAATTTGGCTCTTTGGGCTACTCCAAAGCGGTGTTGTTCATCGACAATCGCCAGCCCCAGATTTTTGAACTGGACGACCTCTTCCAAAAGTGCGTGCGTCCCAACCAGGAGGACCAACTCCCCGGAGTCCAAAGCTTCATGCAGGACTTTACGAGCAGCTTTTTTGGTGGATCCCGTGAGTAAAGCAATCTGAAGGCCCATTGCATCTGCATAGGGACGCAAGCCTTCGTAGTGTTGGTTGGCTAGAATTTCGGTGGGTGCCATCAAACAGGTTTGCGCTCCTGATCCGATGGCAAGTAACATACTAATAAA
>JAURGC010000059.1 GCA_030833985.1 Algoriphagus sp.
TCCCGCATAATTATCTGGGCCATAATCCAGCCAGCGAATCATGGTATCGTCTGGGGTGAATTTACCTTCCTTGAAATCTCCAATGAAGTATTGCGTTGCCGATCCTTTTTGTGGTCCTCCTGGATTTATGCTCACTAGTAACACCCATTTTTGACTTCCATCTGGGGCCTTCATCGAAAGTAGGTCTGGACATTCCCATACACCACCATGTGCACCCGTACCTTGCCCAAATTCGCCTAGTAGGGACCAATTCTTCAAGTTTGAAGACTGGTAAAATTGGACTTGATCGCGCGCAGCAAGTGTCATCACCCAGGTGGTACTACCGTCTGCTGAAGTGGTTTGGGTAACTTTAGGATCGCGGAAGTCACGAATTCCTGGATTGCCAAGTACAGGATTCCCTTCATATTTTTTCCAGCTCCTACCTTTGTCTACCGAATAGGCGAGACCTTGTGTTTGAAAATCTATTGTTCCTGCTTTTTCTTTTTTTGGGTTGTGGTACGTGTAAAGCGCTACAAGGGGTGGATTTGTTGCGCTGCCAAGTCCAGAACTATTTTTTTCGTCGAAAACGGCACTACCAGAAAAGATGTATCCCAAACTATCGGGAAAAAGGGCGATGGGCAATTCTTCCCAATTGACCAAATCCTTAGATATGGCATGTCCCCAATGCATCGGTCCCCATACCGTGCTATCCGGGTAATGTTGGAAAAATAGATGATATTCTCCATCTAGGAAGACTAAACCATTTGGGTCATTCATCCACCCTTTTTTAGGAGAGAAATGGTAAGCTTGTCGATAGGGCTCCATCTCACTTTCTTGAAAGGAAGTAACTGTTTTGTTGGTACATGAAATCAATAAGGTAACAGTCGCAAAGACTAAATTGATGTAAACTGATTTAAAGAAGTTTATCCAAGTGAAATCTTGCTTACTTTTCATTTTCAATTTTTTTACACATTTGAGCTGCATTCTTTTTATAAACTTCTGTATTCCAAAAATCCAAGATTACTTTTTCAAAGGAATTGGATTGTAACTTGGAGATGGGGATTCCTTTGGGTCCAAGTCCTAAATTTGCTACCAAATTATTCCAAAAATACTGATCCATAATGTGAGGGATCAGCAATTGTACTGCTCCTGCTTTAGCAGCACTGTGGGTAGTGCCTGAACCCCCATGGTGAATGATTCCATAGAGTTGGGGTAAAACCCAATCGTAGGGGATTTTTTCAACGAAAAAAAAGAGATCAGAAACAACCTGGGGACGGACCAATCCTCCCCAAGACAAGTTAATAAGAGTTGGAATTTTATGTTTTTCTAAAATTTTCAGGATTATTGAGGTAACTTTTTCAGGATCATGATTTGTCATGGAGCCAAAAGTAAGTAAAACTGCTTTTGGATATTTTTTTAGCCAGGACATCAATTTGGAGTCTGGAATAAAGTTCTCTTTTTGATGTCTAGATAAATATCCAGTTACCAATGCGTTTTCTGGCCAGTAATTAGGTTTTGGGAATAGCGAAGGTGAAATTTGATACCAAGTGGTCAATTCTTTTCGCTCAAATTCAGCGAGTGATTTTTTTGTAATTGAATGCTCAGGAAAATTTAAAAGGTGTGGTTTGAGGTACTTCCAAAGTGCTAAATATTTGATTTGATTAATAAGCTTATAAGTTCGAAGGTTCGAACTAGTAGAAAAGGGCTTGAATTTGGACAAGCCTAAATGAGGGAAATCCTGGTGGCCATGAAGGATACAAGGAACAGGGGACAGCTGAATGAATTTTGTTGGATTAACTTGTGCAGGAAGTAAGCAATAAATGGCTTTGGGATGAAAGAAGACTAGATCTGGATTTATTTCATGGATGGCTTTTTTTTGCTGATTTATTAGGGTTGACTGCAAACTAAAAGAAGCCATCATTAGTCGAATAAAATTTGTAGCTCTGGTTAAAAAATTTCCTTTGCTTCCTAAAAAACCTTTTCCAAAATCTGTGTTTAATAAATCTAAAAACCGAGAATCAAAACCATAAAAATGGAAACCTAATTCAGTCACTAATGTCTTAAATTGTTTAGGAAAAAGGCAAGTTATTACATGACCTTCTTTGTGTAACAAGGTTGCTCTTGCCAAAAAAGGCTCAATATCACCTTGGGTTCCTAAAGAAATAAACAGTATTCTCATGTTTGATTTTTTTACTATCAATTGGGCCTTACTTTTGTATATTCAAGTTTAACATTTTTAGCTTTATGAAAGGAATCATTTTAGCCGGGGGCTCAGGAACACGTTTGTATCCACTTACCATTGCTGTAAGTAAACAGCTTATGCCGGTTTACGATAAACCCATGATTTACTATCCGCTGTCTGTCTTGATGATGGCTGGCATCCAAGAAATCCTAATTATTACTACTCCAGAAGATTCAGCAGCTTTCCAAAAGTTGTTGGGAGATGGGTCTCATGTAGGTTGTCAGATTAGATATGCAGTGCAACCAAGCCCCGATGGGTTGGCGCAAGCCTTTATTATTGGTGAAGAGTTTATTGGAAAGGACAAGGTAGCTTTGGTTCTTGGAGATAATATTTTTTACGGTTCTGGCTTGTACAAGACCTTGCAAGAAAACACCAATCCGGATGGAGGAGTGGTATTTGCTTACCATGTAAATGATCCCGAACGCTACGGAGTGGTGGAATTTGATGCTAGGCAAAAAGCGATTTCTATCGAAGAGAAGCCTACTCAACCCAAATCGAATTATGCTGTACCTGGCTTGTATTTTTATGATAATCAAGTAGTAGAAATAGCGAAAAACATTAAACCAAGTGTACGTGGGGAACTGGAAATTACAGATATAAATAACGAATACCTTAAGAAAGGACAGCTTCAAGTTGCAATCTTGAATCGAGGGACAGCTTGGCTAGATACTGGAACTCACCAGTCTTTGTTGCAAGCAGCTCAATTTGTGGAAGTCATTGAGGAACGACAAGGATTGAAAATTGGATGTATCGAAGAGGTAGCTTATAGAAGTGGATTTATTGGAAAGGAAAAACTTCTAGAAGCAGCAACCAAACTAGGAAAAAGCGGCTATGGTGCCTACCTAAGACGCCTAGTAAATTAAATTTTTCATGCAAAAACGAAAAAAGTTTCATTTTGGAGATTTTTTTTGAGGGTTTTGGTTGTTGTTAAATGATTTTCCTTCGTTTAAACCAAAAGAAAATTAGGGTTGAAATTCCGAACATAGCACCCCAAGTGAGGAAATACCCATATTCCCAACCCAATTCAGGCATAAATTTAAAATTCATCCCATAGACGCCGACCAAAAAGGTGAGGGGAAGAAAAAAGGCTGAAAAAATAGTCAGTAATTTCATGACTTCATTCGTTTTCTGCGACGTACTAGATAAATAAATATTTAAAAGAGAATTTGCTTCTTCTAAAAAATCTTCAAATTGGAGCAATAAACTAGAAGCACTTTCTTTTACATCTTGGAGTTGGACTTGATTTTTGGAGTGTACTACTAAATGATTCAGTACGGATTGTGTGAGTTGAATTACTTTTTTACAAGCTCTAGCTTTAGCCTTGGCGAAATACAGATTTTCGACAGAAAATAGATTTCCATTGTTTAAAAATATGTCTTCTTCAAACTGATCCATTTCTCCGGCAAGCCAATTAGCGGGGCTTTCATACGTAGCAATCATTTCCGCAAGTATTTTTAAAATCAATTCTTCGGGACTCTCAAAATGACCTTGTAAATCCTGTAAAAAAGGAAATGATTTTTGGTGTACGGTTACCAAAATTTCTCCTGTAAAAAAAAAGCCTATTTTATTGCTTAATTCAGGTATGGTAGATTGTTTTTCCTTGGGATTAGCACTAAAAGCACGCAAAATCATAAAATTAAACTCTCCCACTTTTTCAATTTTTGGAAGGTGTCCAATCTGAACTAGGTCTTTGATGAGATGTGGGCTCAATCCATAAGGCTCAATGATTGCGGACAATTCAGCTGAGTTTGGTTTTTCAAGATCTATCCATTGAAAATTCGTAAAATTTGTTTTTTGTTTTTTCATGGCGTTAAATTTTTGCTCCTAGGATATTCTTTGGGATCACTTGGTCACCAGGGATAGGCTTTTTCGCAAAAGTTCCCCCATGGATTTACAATGCAAAAACGCATCAACTTGGTAGTGTTTTGCTAGCTCATTTTTTAATTGAACTACGTTAGCATCGGGAGCAAGCTGGTCTTTCTCCATCGTTTGTAAAATATCTTCTAATTCTAGGTGAGAGGATTTGACACGTGTAGCAATGAGCGCACGTTCTTCTCGTTGGTATTGTCGCATAGATTCAGGGGTGATGTATTCCATTCCCAGCTGAATCAATGCATTATTTTCCTTAAAATACTGGGGTAGGTAAATGGATTTTTTGCCTTCGTAAGATTGTTGATCAAAATCAATGGCTCGGATTCGGTAATGCGTTTCTTCAAAGTCAGGAGTAACATCAATAACAAAATTGGAGGAATGCATATCACCTAATAATCGAACAAAACAACGCTCGTTGAATTTAACAAATTCTTTGGCCAATCGGATCGGATTCAAATTCGGGTCTTCCATGTGAAGCCGCATAAATTTTTCTCCGGGAATACCCGCAACATGCTCTTCGATAAGTGTATCCTTATGAACCAGGTAGCTAATTCGATTTGGAGAGAGCAAATCTTCTAGTTCAAGACCATACACACGAGAGGCATCCGCATTTTTGATGTAGAAATAGTCAAAGTTATCGTTGATTCGATTCACCATTCGTACGCGGAAAGGTTGGGTATTTCCATAAACACAAAGATCAATTCGGTCGATGTAGAGGTGGTCCATCACCGACATGTCCCCACCTGCTTTAAGTAGGGCGTATATCTTTTTTACATTTTGATGGATCTCTTCCCTGTCACTTTGGTCGTAAAACACGGTTTCCCAATAAGTATCTTGTTCCTTGGAGTCGTATAGAGCAATGGAATTGGAATAGCGAAGTAACTCGTGGTAGTGAATCGGAATATCTACCTCTCTGCCGTAGTTGGTGAGGTAAGTTCTAAGGCCAGAACCAATTGGATAAATAATCTTTTTTTTACTGATTAGAGCCATTTTAAAGTTTGGTTTGTTGGCTCTTTTTCAAGTTACGATCAAATAAGAAGGGGCCAAAAGGTAAAACAGAAGCCACAAGGGCGAAAAAAATTCGGCCAAAACTCCATTTGAGGTGGCTAGCTGTAGGGAATACCACATACGCATACACCACAAAAAGTAGCCCGTGAAGCCATCCCAAGTATTTCACGGCTAGAGGCATCCCATATCTATATTTTAAAGGCATTGCAATCCCTAAGAGCAGAATAAATGAAAGGCCCTCTGCCAAACTTATCCATTTAAATCGTTTGGCCCATTGCAGTTGTTTCGCATTCATTTTGCTCAAGTACTTAGGTTAAAAAGGAGTTGTAGTGCTCCCCAAAGTTGTCTTTTTAACGTTTTATCCTCTGCGATAGTACTAAGCGCATCCGCAAAGAGGTATTCTGTTTCATTTTCTACATGGATTTCATACTTAGAGAAAGGGAGCTGTTGAATTGGGTGCTTGATTCTTCCAAATTTTAGGACCACATGCCCATTTAAATTTTGAAAATCTTCCATATTTCTAGATGCTAGAATTTCTGAAGCAACTAAGCCTACCTCCGACATGGAGTAACCGCAAGCATTCAACATTTTGACCAGCATATCCATTACCTCTGGAGATAAGATTGATTCCTCATGAACAATTAATATGCCTTTTGAAAAACCTCCCTGAACTGGGATAGGGGTGGTATAGGAGTTTTTGAGTTCTTCGAGTTCTTCAGTAGCTACATTTGAATTGGACCCATTACCTTTTTCTTGAATAGCCTCAGGTGAGTTGAAGAAATTTTGAGAAGGTTCTCCTCCTAATTCTTCCTCTAGTTTCAATCGGTCAGAAGGCAGTAGGTAGATAGGGTCCTCTAAAAACAATTGCAAAGACTCAAGACTGTCATTTTCCATGGTTAAAGTTGGTGAAATTTTAAGCAATGACAAAGCTTAAATACGCTTCCAAATTCCAAAGAAAAAAGCTGTCTTTTGTTAACTAACTAAACCTTGGCAAGGATATTCTTTTGAGAAACAGATCCATTGCCAGAAATAAAGAAGATTTTTTACTGATTTAAAAGGGGTGTTTCATCGCAGGAAACTTCTCCAACCACATATTGAAGTCCATCCAACATAAATTGAAGTAGGGCTGGATTTTCAAAGCTCTGCGCATTGTGAGATGGGGAGATATACATCACCTTTCCCTTTCCTTCTGGTCGAATCCAGGATACATAGGTTCTTCCTTCGGTCAATTCTTGATTTTTCCGTTGTCCATCTATTTTAGCATTGTCAAAATAAAGTAGGGGCGTAAAATCCAATTCTGAATAGGCGTTTTTATAAAAATAAGGTTCGTCTACATGGATAAATGAGTTTCCGGAAAATGCCGCAACAAGTGGATGATTTGGGTTGACTAACTCAACTTGAATTTCTTGCTGCTTGGGGTGGTAGTCAAAACTTGCACCCAAAAGTGAGCTAAATTGACTTGAATTATTAAGTAGGGTCACCGCACCATGAAGAACTAGAAGTCCTCCACCTTGCTGCACAAACTCACTTAAGTTAGTTTCTAATTCTTGGGCTTTGCGCATTATTTCTGTGGAGTCTGCTGTTGATTCTAGTCGTAGTTGATCCCAAAATAAATTCCGATGATCCGGTTTTGAACAGGTGTTGTTGAGCACAATGGCATCGTAATCTTCCAATGATTCTTTTTCAAATTGGTGGATATCCTTGCTTGCAACGACTTCAAATTGTTTGGATTTAGTTCCCAAAACCTTAATTACCTCATCTGTGTGAGGAATCACCCAATGCTCGAAACCAGTATGCAGAGAAAAAAGAAGAATTTTCTTGGTCCCAAAACTTGGGAAGCGAGTTTGCTGTGGGGCTAAGGATTCGATTTTTTGAATCCAAGCTGAATTAACGGGAACCACAGGAAGATTTTGGCTAAAAGTGCCAAATGCTATCAGTATTAAGCAGGCGCAGAGGAAAAAGTTTTTCTTCATCGTTTTGTAAGAAGTGTTGACATGTAAGGTAATTTAAATCTATATTGATTGCTGACAAACGAATAACCAAAATTTATCATGTGTCTCAAAAGGAATATCCTAATTTTATTTTTATCCTTCGGTGGTTTAATTAATTCTTTTGCCCAGCAGGTAGCCATGCGCGAATCAACGAAAGGAATTGAATTTCTTTTGGATGGTGTACCAATCCTTACCTACCAAACCGTAAAGGAACCTGTTCCTACAGGAATCAAAGAAGCTTTCAGTAAATCGGGGTTTATTCATCCTATAAAATCTCCAAGCGGAGTGGTATTAAGTAGAATCCAACCTTCTGATCATTACCATCATTACGGCATTTGGGGACCCTGGACCCGAGCTACAGTTAGTGGTCGAGAAGTAGATTTTTGGAATTTGGGAGACGAAAAAGGCAGGGTGGATTTCTCCCATATTTTGTCCAAAAAACAAGCAGGTGGAGCAGCAGAACTGACGGTAAGGCAAAATCATTACGATTTAAAAGCCCCCGAAAAAGAGCAGATTGCACTTGCGGAGGACCTTCGTATAAAAGTGAAGCCCGCAGCCAATGGACGCTACATGGTGGACTACACCACTACCATCCAAACGAGCAACCCAGACGGAATACTTCTTGACGACTACCGTTATGGCGGTGGAATAGGTTTTCGCGCAACGGAAGTTTGGGGAGATGCCAATAGTACCATTCTTACTTCAGAGGGAAAGGATAGAGCTCTGGCTGATGGAACAAATGCACGTTGGATTATGGTCACAGGACAATCCGAACATGCCTCAGGAAAGAGTGGAATTTTATTTTTAAGTCACAACACCAACCAAGCACATCCGGAGCCACTTCGGGTTTGGCCTGTGGGACAATACAATGGTAAAGGAAATGTATTTATCGAATTTTGTCCAATTCGGCACCAGTCTTGGGAAATTCTCCCCAATCAGCGGTACAGCCTTACTTACCGATTGATTGTTTTTGATGGGGAATTAAGTGTTCAAGAAGCAGAATCTTATTGGAAATCTTTTGTCAAATAATAAACCCATGAAAAGAAGAAATTTTATAAAAAAATCAGCTTTAGCAACGGCTGCATTTGGGATTCCTACCCTTGTGCCTGCTTCAGTATTTGGAAAAAATGCTCCATCCAACCAAATTCAAGTGGGGCAAATAGGCTGTGGCCGAATTGCAAGGGACCACGATTTACCTGGAGTATTTAGACATGGACAAGCTCGAGTAATTGCTGCAGCAGATTTGGATAGCAACCGTGTACTATTAGGAAAAAAATTTATCGAGGACCATTATTCCAAAAAAATGGGAACTCCTTATTTGGATGTGAAAACCTATACCGATTACAGAGATTTATTACAGAATAAGGAAATTGATGCAGTCATCATTTCTACCCCAGATCATTGGCATTCGCAACCTGCTATGGAGGCAGCCTTGGCAGGAAAGCATGTCTACTTACAAAAGCCGACTTCACTCACCATTAAGGAAGGCAGACAGCTAGTGCAAGTAGTTGAAAAAACTGGTGTAAAATTACAATTAGGAACACAACAACGCTCAAGTGAGCAATTTAGGTTAGCTGCAGAGCTTGTTCGAAATGGTAGAATTGGAACCCTACACACGGTTCGGGTAGGCCTACCTGGTGATCCTCCAGGACCAGATGCCCCAGTCATGCCAATTCCTGCCAATTTAAATTTTGACATGTGGTTGGGCTCTACTCCAGAAATTCCCTATTCTGAAATTGGGGTTCACCCCCAGCAAGATTTTAGCCGACCTGGATGGTTGCGCCATGAAAATTATGGTGCAGGTATGATTACAGGTTGGGGACAACATCACTTTGATTCAGCAGCTTGGGGTATGGATACTGAATTTACTGGACCTACAAGTATAGAGGCAGTAGCAGAGTTCCCAAGAGCAGGATTTTGGAATGTACATGGTGACTTCATGGTTAAAGCCACCTATGCCAATGGTGTGGATTTGTATTGTTCTGGAAATTACCCCAATGGCATTCGTTACGAAGGAACAGAAGGGTGGATATGGGTATCTAGAGGAAGTTATGTAGCCTCTACATCCGATCCTGTAGCTCAAGGAAATAATGCAAAGGCCTTGGATGCATCGGATCCCAAAATATTGTTATCGCTCATCGGCGAAAATGAAATCAAATTAACTAAAAGTTCTTCCCACCATGGCAATTGGTTGGAAGCTATTCAAGGGAATGCCGAATTACTATCTCCTGTTGAAATTGGTCACCGTGCTTGTTCGGTTTGTCTCCTTAGTCATATTGCCATGAAACTCGGTAGAAAATTAAATTGGGATCCAACCCGAGAAGAATTTGTGGGTGATCCTGAAGCCAATACGTACTTGAGCAGGACACAACGAGGACCTTGGGGAACTGATAAGGTGTTTGCTTCCAGTAAGTTGATGAGTTCTATTTCCTAAGAAGATGAATTTAATATTTCGTGGTTTTGGGTACTGCTGCCTATTCAGTGTGCTTGCTTGTTCCCCTCAAAAAATAGAGCAACTACCCTCAAATAAAGCAAGTATGTTTACTTTTATGACCTTAGATCCAGGTCATTTTCATGCCGGTTTGGTACATAAATCCAACTATCCTTCTGTAGATTCTACCCTGTATATCTATGCACCCAAAGGACAAGAGCTTCAAGATCACTTGGCTCGAATTACCTCCTACAATGAGCGCAAGGAAGAACCTACCAATTGGAAGCTCAAGGTATATGAAGGAGAGGATTACCTTCAAAAAATGTTGGAGGAGCGTCCTGGAAATTTGATGATGGTAGCAGGTAAAAACGATAAAAAGATAGAATACATTTTATCGGCACTTGAGAAGGGAATACATGTGTATGCAGATAAACCTTTGGTTATTGATACGGAAGGATTCCAAAAATTAAAAAAGGCTTTCCAAATGGCTGAGGAAAAGCAGTTATTGCTTTACGATATCATGACCGAGCGCTTTGAGATTACCACCTTACTTCAGCGGGAGTTGTCGACCATACTTTCGGTTTTTGGTGAGTTGGAGGATGGATCTCCAAGCCAACCTGCCATCACCAAAGAATCGGTTCATCATTTCTTCAAGGAAGTTTCTGGAGTTCCACTTGTGCGACCAGATTGGTTCTTTGATATTGAGAAGGAAGGAACTGGTATTGTGGATGTAACCACGCATTTGGTAGATTTGATTCAATGGGAAGCATTTCCAGACCAAATTTTAGATACTACTGAGGTACAGGTATATGACTCAAAAATTTGGTCTACAGGACTTTCTTTGCAGGAGTTTCAGCGGGTTACTCAAAAATCACAACTCACCCAAGAATTACAAAAATACAAAATAGGGGATAAGCTAGAGGTGATGAGTAATGGGGAATTTAGTTATTCCTTACGCGGGAAGCATGCCAAGGTAAGTGTGGTTTGGAATTTTCAAGCTCCTGAAGGTACAGGAGATACTCATTTTAGTCTGATGCGTGGTACCAAAGCAAATCTAATTATCCGGCAAGGTGAAGCAGAAGGATTTAAACCTGTTTTGTACGTGCAACTACTTGGATCCTCTCCTGAAGATTTGAAAAAAGCACTTACTGAAACATTAGCTAACCGGTATCCTGGTCTTGATCTTCAGCTACTTCCCACAGGAGAATTTAAAGTGCTAATTCCTGCTCAGTACCATACAGGCCATGAAGCTCATTTCGCCCAAGTAACAGCACGTTACTTAGATTATTTGCAAAACGGTGCGCTTCCTAGTTGGGAAGTACCCAATATGTTGACTAAGTATTACACGACCACCCAAGCGCTCCGCTTAGCTAGGAAGGAGAATTAAACTTTAGTTAGTCTAAAGCAGTTGTCTTTACTAAACCACAACTGTTCGATGACTAACTCAGTCACCTCATCCTCAAAGCTTACAGTTGCCCTAGCAGGAGCTGGAGGCTATATTGGAAGTTGGTTTATAGAGCAATACAAGGAACAGTACAAATTAATCGGCTTAAGTCGAGGTAAAGTAATTTCCAACCCCTATTCAGAAGTGGAGTGGAGGCAGGTAGAGTTGTATTCGATTACCTCGACCGCTGAGGCACTTCAGGGAGTCGATGTAGCCATATATTTGATTCATTCTATGAGTGCCTCTACGCGACTCAATCAGGGCTCTTTTGAAGATACAGATTTGATCCTAGCAGATAATTTTAGTCGTGCAGCAGAAATTGCAGGAATAAAACAAATCATCTATTTGGGAGGATTAATTCCTGATGAACCGGAGGATCAGCTTTCTAGGCATTTAAAAAGTCGCCTGGAAGTGGAACAAACCTTGGGTTCAAGAACTGCTAAACTTACTGCAATCCGCGCATCTATCATTGTCGGGCCTGGGGGATCAAGCTTTGATATGATTAAGAATTTGGTCCAGCATTTGCCGGTGTTAATGTGTCCAAAATGGACCAACTCATTGACTCAACCTATCGCTTTGGGTAATACTTTGGAAATATTGGAGAGTTGTATTGGAAATACGAATGCATACGATCGGGTTTTTGAGATTGGAAGTCCTGAGGTAATGAGTTACCGAGATATGCTCATCCGCACGTCCAAGGTGATGAAGAAAAGAAGACTTATTTTTTCTGTTCCTTTGTTTTCATTGGGATTTTCAAAATTTTGGGTAGGTCTTTTTGGAAAAACACCCCCTCAGCTAGTATCACCTTTGGTCGAAAGCTTAAAACATACACTGGTTGTCAATCCGAACCATGCATTTACAGATAAGAAGATCAATTACCTTTCCTACGATGAGGCAGCTAAATTGGCATTGAATGACCAAAAAATGCCAAAATTACCTGTTTTCAACTACGCAAAAGGCTTGAAAAATACTGTTAGGTCCTTACAGAGGATGCCCAACTTAGGAAAACACGATGCGATTTGGGTAGCTTATCGGTATGCACTTTGGCTTCCATCTTACTTTCGGTATATCATTCGAGGAAGGCTCCAAGGAAATAGCGTCCTGGGATTTCATTTGTTATGGGGCAAAAAACCCATGTTAGAGTTAACCCATGTAGCAGATAGAAGTGATAGCCAGCGTCAATTATTTTATATTACAGGAGGCTGGTTAGTCAAGCGATTCGATTATGGCTGGCTTGAATTCCGAGAAGTTTTAGATAGTAAATACATTATTTCCGCGATTCATGAATTTGCCCCACGTCTGCCTTGGTTCATTTATGTCAATACCCAAGCACGATTGCACCTCTGGGTGATGAATCGTTTTCAAAAATATCTTGAAAAAAAAGCTGATCTTTAAAGGTTGATTTTTAATAATTTTTACAAACAGACCAACAAATTTTTAAAACCATGAAAAAATTAATTTTCCAAAATGGAGATCAACTACCTATTCTTGGACTAGGTACTTGGAAAAGCAAGCCAGGGGAAGTTAGAAAAGCAGTTTATTGGGCGATTCAAGCTGGATATAGGCATTTGGACTGCGCGGCAATTTATCAGAACGAACGTGAAGTTGGTCAGGGTATTGCAGACGCATTGGCAGAAGGTTTAGTCAAACGAGGCGAACTTTTTGTGACTTCCAAACTTTGGAACAATGCACATCGATTTGAAGATGTTCGGCCGGCCTTAGAAAAAACACTGGACGATTTACGCTTGGATTATGTAGACCTTTATTTGGTCCATTGGCCAATTGCATACAAGGCTGGAGTGGGCTTTGCTACCCAGCGGGAAGAATACTACACCTATCAGGATGTACCTTTAAGTCAAACTTGGGAAGCGATGCAGGATCAAAAGGAAAGTGGGTTTGCCAAGCATATAGGGGTATCAAATTTTAATCAAGCAAAGCTAACCGAACTTTTTGCAGTGGGAGGGCAGCGGCCCGAGATGAATCAAATAGAATTACATCCTTATTTGCCTCAAGAAAACTTGGTTTCTTTTTGCAAGGAAAATGACCTCCTGGTAACGGCCTACTCTCCGTTAGGGACACCGGATTCTCGGGCTGAAAAGCATGAACATGACCCCAAGCTATTGGAAGATGGGGTTGTGAAATTGATCGCAGAGAAACATGGGGTGTCGCCAGGTCAAGTTCTAATTGCCTGGTCCATTTCTCGAGAAATCGCAGTAATCCCTAAGTCAGTCAACGAAAATCGAATTCGTGAAAATTTTGCTGCGGCTACTTTGCTTTTGGATAGCGATGACCTCACCAAGCTCAAGGAAATTGGGACGAAGCATCGATTTGTGGATGGTAGTTTCTTTACTGGTTCCAAAAGCCCGTATCGTTCTACAGATTTGTGGGATAGTTGAGAAATAGCCTACTGAGCGATCAAATGGTGTTTGCTTAAACTTTTTTCAATCGACTAATTCCAAATTTTCAAGAATGCTTCCGAGTTGGTCAAAGTCGCGGAGTCCCGGTTTGATTTCGTCTCCACCATCTAAAGCAAATCCAACTAGTCCAGGAATTGTGGCGAGAGAAGACGCGTTTTCTGGGGTAATTCCGTATCCTAAAAGTAGGTTTATTTTGTTTGATAATTCTCGTATAAAATCTTTATTATCAATAGATAATAGCTTATCTATTGAAGTTAAGTGTAAGGTTATTTGATGGTCGTTTAGGAAGGCAAGCTGAGGTAAAAATGATTCAATAGCCTGATAATCTAAGCGATAAATCAATCCTTTACCTAGAGATTTGAGTTGAATTAGCGCATCTAGATTTGTTGATTCAATCCAACTTATACCTGGATAATCTGCCAATTGCTTTTCGATGGTATAGGCATCCGAATCAGTAAACTCTGCTGCAAAGTCAATTCCAGCTAGCCATCCTGTGATTTCTTGAAATTGTGTTGGTGAAATGTAGTTTGGAGTTCCTTCTTCAAAAGAAAAGCCTAAGATATCCACATACATCCCAGAGCAATAGCGCGCATCTGTCAGGTTAGTAATTCTGTTGATCTTTACTTTTGTTTTTAGGGCCATGTCGGTTGTAGTTTGATCCTACGAAGGTAAGGAAGCCAGTAATTCTCCCCAAGTATTTTTCCCAACCTTTATTTTCCCTGATAATTCAACTCGATTTGCTGCTCTGAGGAATAGTCAAGCTTCAATTCTGGTTCTTATCATCATGCATAACTCTTTTAGATTTGGTATCTTCGAATCGCTTCTGAGCTTTTCCAGTAGTAAACCTATGTTAAGAAGGCCCTTTTTACGTTATTTTTTCCTGTTTGTAATTACCTTCTTGGCCTCCCAGGTGGGAATGGCTCAAGATCGCTATGCTGTTTTTTTCAAATACAAGCCCCAACAAGAATTTTCATTAACTAATCCAAGCCAATTTTTGACCAGTAAAGCACTTCAACGAAGGGATCGGGAAAAACTGGCTCTAGATAGTTTGGACTTGCCTGTAGCAGCTTCGTACCTCCAAGGCATTCGTCCTGCGATTGTAGAACTGCTTTATTCAAGTAAATGGCTCAATGCAGCGGTAGTGGTGGCAGATACCACTGGAAAGAAATGGTTGGAAGCCTTGCCATATGTTGAAAAAGTAAACTGGATAGCCAAGGGGTTTATTCCAAAGGAGGGGGATAGGAAGGCTAGCCAAATCTTAAATCCACGGGAGACTGATAGTTTTTTAAAATGGGAGATAGAAGAAAACTATCGACAAGCAGAAGCATACGATTTTCAAAATCAATTGCTAGGCATTGAGGAAATGCATCAGGCTGGGTTTACTGGCAAAAATACAACTATTGCCATTTTTGACTCTGGCTTTCCAGGAATGGATACAATTCCTGCTTTTGCGCCTTTGTTTAAAAGCAAACGGCTTGTTGGACAGCTAAATATTGTTCGCCCTTGGGTTAAAGGGGTTTTTCGAGATCATGAACATGGGACTCAAGTAGCTTCGTTAATTTTGGCTTACCAACCTAGTTCCTTGGTGTCGGGAGCTTATGGAGCAAAA
>JAURGC010000141.1 GCA_030833985.1 Algoriphagus sp.
GCTAGGCTAGCCCGATTCGCTAAAATGGAGAACAATTTTTCTTTGTATTTGGCATTTCCCTTTCGAAACCTTTGCATGAGTATAATAAGGTTTTGTATAAGAGATTTAGTGGTTTGCTTCTTTTTTAGTGGTCTAGAATGAGTTTTCTAGTTCAAATGTGTAACTTTTGGAAGACGCAAAAGCTATGAATTCACGACGAAAATTTCTTCATAACACCTCCTTACTCGGTTTAGCCATGAGTGTACAACCTAATTTATCCCTATTTGCTGCCCAAAAGAAGGTTCTGGGCCATGGTGATTTCCAGTATACCCTCGATACCAATTGGGGCAATTTGGACCCTACAAAAGTTCCGGTGGTCAACTGCCACGAGATGGTTATGGATCGAAAGGGAAGAATGATTCTTTTGACGGATGAGCCAAAGAACAATGTGATCATTTATAACCAATCAGGCAAGTTATTGGATACATGGACTTTGGGTTTGACTTCAGCCCATGGCTTAACGCTAGTAGATGAAGGGGATGCGGAATATCTTTGGGTGGTAGACAATGGAGGTAGAGTCCTTAAAACCACTCTGGATGGCAAGGTTGTCACCGAACTCGCTTCACCAATAAAAGAAGGTATCTATACCGAGAAAATGCGTTGGGTGCCTACAGAAACGGCTGTAGCGCCCAATGGGGACTTGTATATAGCAGATGGTTACGGCTCTCAATTTTTCCTTCAATACGATAGTCAAGGAACTTTTATTCGGAAATTTGGCGGTGCGGGAAATGAAGATGGGCAGTTCAGTACTGCGCATGGGATTGCAGTGGATCAGCGATCTGGGGGTGATTCGACATTGATTTGTACTTCTAGAGGGCATAATTCCTTTAAACGGTTTACAATGGAAGGAAATTACGTAGAAACCATTTTTCTTCCTGGAGCTTTCGTTTGTCGACCCGTAATTCGTGGAGAAAATTTGTATGCAGGGGTGTGCTGGTCTAGGCTACGGTATTTAGAGCAAACGGATAATTCTGGGTTTGTAACCATTCTGAACAAAGAAAATCGGGTGGTTTCCAATCCTGGAGGTACTGAACCCTACTATCGGGATGGGAACTTGCAAGTCATGCTTCAAGAGGAGGCGGTTTTTAAGCATTGTCACGATGTGTGCATTGACCAAGATGAAAACATCTATGTGTGCCAATGGAATGCAGGAAAGACTTATCCGATTAAATTAACGCGGGTATAAGTGATTCCAGTTTGAATTGGATTTAGGTCGGAATTGACTACTTTTTTCAAGATTGAACTTTTTGAAAGATTCGGTATTTGCTAGGTTTTCTTTAGGAGCTTCTGATTTCGCCGATTAGTAGGGGATAGCTGTTTGCTTCAATTTCAAGCTTTATTTTCTTTATTCCGTACTTAAATGCGGGTCGTGATAAATTTTGTATGGGAGATCTAATACAAAATAAAATAGTGGAAATCTATTAAAAAATAGTGGATAACTTGTTCTTATACACCCAATTACCGGGTAAAAATTGTGGAGAAATTTTTGTAAAAATAATTGGAATAATTTTTTTAATACACCAACTTTAATTCATCAAGTAAGAGAAAAAAGACCGAAAGTAAGATTTCGGAATGGAGATTGAAAGTTTGAGATCGGGCACAAAGGGGGACCTACTTTAGGGGAAGTCTCTGAGACAGGAAACTGCAGAAATGCCAAAAAACGATGGGCTTGAATTTGGAAATTTCTTCGGAAAGAACCAAAGTTCCATGCAAGAAGGATTAGGAAAGAAATTTCCTGATTGAAAGGGGTGACTCCAGAATTGCGTACAGTGGATTGATCAGCACAGCTCTACCTTCGGGGAAGGTTGTACAAACATCGGGCACAAAGGAGCTATCACTTAATTGGGGTAGTTTGCAACGGGCAGCCGCAGAAGTGCTACAACAGATCGGCCTGGGAGTCTATCCAAAAAGATAGCTTCGGAGGTTCCACCATGAAGGAGCACTTGCTCGCAAGTGTTTGAAAGGGGAAACCACAGAAATGGGAAGGAATCTTTAAAAAACAGGACAAGTCCGAATGGGCGGCTTCAATTTTCATTTTGGACCTGGGCAACTAGGAAAAGTCTTTAACTGTAGCTTGAGGGAGATAGTGAACCACGGGAATCTATCCTCCAAACGGGAAGCTTTCGTAAGAGATGCTTCCCGTTTCTGTTTTTTGACCTTTTTCGTATAGTTTAGAACATGAGAATATCAGCACTTTATCATTGCTTGATTGCCAGCAGCTTCATGCTCTCTTCCTTTCAAGTCAAGGAAAATTCAGGAGTAAGTACTCCCAAACCTCCCAATGTCATATTTATCCTTGCAGATGATCTCGGCTTTGGAGATCTCGGCTTCTTGGGGCAGCAATACATCCTTACCCCTGCACTTGATCGCCTTGCCTCTCAAGGGATGCGTTTTTCTCGGCACTACTCAGGAGCTCCCGTATGTGCGCCCTCCCGATCCACGCTGCTCACGGGGTTGCACACCGGTCATACCCCCATCCGGGGAAATTATGAAGTTCAGCCTGAAGGGCAGTACCCAATACCAGACACCCTGCGTACATTGGGAAAAATTTTCCAACAAGCAGGCTACCGCACCGCCGCCTTTGGCAAGTGGGGCTTGGGCTTTGTAGGAACAACGGGTGATCCTTCAAATCAAGGTTTTGATCAATTTTTTGGTTACAACTGCCAACGTTATGCGCACCGCTACTATCCAGCTTACCTGTGGGAAAATCAGCACCAGGTGCCGCTACCAGGAAATAACTGGTCCACTAAAACCACCTTTGCACCGGACCTCATCCATGAAAAAAGTTTGCAATTCATCGAAGAAAATAAAGATGAGCCTTTCTTTCTTTTTCTTCCCCTGGTATTGCCACATGCTGAACTTGCCATTCCTGAGGACGAGACCTATCACTATTACCGTCAAAAATTTGGCGAAGAGAAACCATATATTGCGCCCAGAGGCGGAGATTATGGCTCTCAAATGACTATTTCAGGATATCAGTCTCAAGCCTACCCTCGAGCTACTTTTGCCGCAATGGTAGCACGAATTGATCGCTATGTAGGGGATATTCTTACCAAATTAGAGGGATTAGGACTAATAGAAAATACCTTAGTGATCTTCACTTCCGATAATGGTACTCATCTTGAAGGTGGTGCTGACCCTGAATTTTTCAATTCCAATGGGCCATTTAGAGGGTTTAAAAGAGATGTTTATGAGGGAGGAATTCATGTGCCTCTCGTGGTTTCTTGGCCTTCCAAAATTAAAGCAGGAAGTCATTCCACACAGCTATCGGCCTTTTGGGATTGGCTTCCTACACTCACGGAATTGCTGGGTCAATCAACTACCTCTGAGATAGATGGAGTTTCTTTCTTGCCTACGTTATTGGGAACTGGAATTCAAAAACAAGCCGATTACCTGTATTGGGAATTTCATGAATTGGGAGGGAGACAGGCACTACTACAGGGAGAATGGAAGTTGGTCAAGTACCAGGTGAAGGATCCAAGCAAAACAAAAGTAGAATTGTTTCACCTTGCTACTGACCCAGAGGAGCAAAAAAATGTGGCTGCAGCGTATCCAGAACGCGTGATTGCTTTGGAGCAACTGATGCAATCCGCCCATCGTCCTAATCCAGTTTTCCGTTTATTTTGATTGGTTTGTAATGCAAGTACCCATATCCAACTGCTCCTTATCCTTTCGGAATCACTTTTCCAAACTGCATACTTACTTTTTGGAAAAAGTAAGTAGTTAGCCTTCAAACAAATCAGATCCTTTGACTTAGGTGCGATAGTGCTTAATTTCTCATTGTTAAAGTTTGTGTTTGGAAGGGATATTCCAATCCCACAAAACAATAGCCCATGGCTGAATCTTATCTTCGAAAGTGGAGATTACTTCAAATCCGATTCGTTGATGTGCGGCAAGGGAGCGTTTATTGCTCAATGCAATGGACGTAATTGCAAAATCATAGTTTGGTGCATATTGCGCCCGGTATGCAGTATACAATTTGTCCACTAATCCTGTTCCTCGTTGAGATTTTGCCACACAGACTTGTCCGATGACCATGGGTTGGTAATCGATTACTTTTTTACCCCGCACTGCTAATTTCTCAAAGTTGGTGAATAGTGGAATCAAGGATGGAACCAAATTACGAGAATCAAGAGTCATTGCTAAAATATAACCGACTATTTCATCCTTATTCTTGGCAAGAACGTGAGGAGTAATGTCATGCATCCTTTTTACCTGCTCTTGGGTATGTTGAACAGTTACAAATCCCTGTTCATGTTTCTCTTCCTCGGAAAGTAAGGACAATAGATTTTTTTGTTGGAGGGTTAAAATACCCAGTAAGTCAGCAATAGATGAAGATAAGCTTAACTGAATCATGTAATCAGGATTGGTCTATACAGGTACATTTTGGGTAAATTATGAATGAAAATAGTGCCATTCAACCTAAATAAAGTAAAATTATGTCAGATTTTCCCTAGCTTACTATCCTATTTAATTCGTAAGGTATGAAACCAATTTCCTATTTCTATGGCCTTTGGGTTATTCTATTTTCCCTATTTGCTTACTGGCAATTCAATGATCCCGATCCAGAAGTTTGGGTCAGTATCTATACCGTAGCTATCATTTTTTCTCTTTTTGCTATCCGTGGCGTATTTCCAAAACTACCCTTGACTATCGTGGTGGCCTCCTGTGTAGTGGGAGCTATCTACTTCTTTCCTGGGGGAGTAGGGGAATGGGTGACGGCAGAATGGGCGCAAAAAAATTTAACTATGAAAACTCCACAGATGGAAGAAAACCGAGAAACTTTCGGTTTGCTTACCATTGCACTTGTTTTGAGTCCAGCGCTATTCCGTGCCTGGAAAAAAAACTGATGTTAATCCAATTCTCTCACACTTAACTTTAAAATTCATGCGTATTCTAGTTGTTCTTTTCTTCTTTATGAGTTCATTTCTCGCTTCAGCTCAGCAAACCATCAAAAGCGCGTATTTTGAAATGCGTACCTACACGGTACATGATGGGAAAATGCCAGACCTTATTCAGCGTTTTCAAAATCACACACAAACCTTATTTTCCAAACATGGAATTGAAAATATCGCATATTTCCTTTCTGAGGAGGCTCCGGAAAAGCAGCTCACTTTCATTCTAGGCTATCCCGCCGATTCAGAACGAGATATTCGATGGGCCAATTTTGCAAACGACCCCGAATGGAAAGCGGTGGCCAAGGCTTCTGAAGCGAATGGTCCTCTTGTTCAAAAAGTAGACCAAGTATTTATGGTATGGGCTAAAGATCTCAATTCTAGAGAAGTCTCTCGTCCAAGCGGTATTTTTCAATTACGAACGTATCATTTATTCCCAGGCAAACTAGATGCGATTCAAACTCGTTTCCGAGATCATACCCAAGCCTTGTTTGCAAAGCAGGGCCTCTCCAATTATCCCTATTGGATAACGGTTGAAAAAGAAGGTGTACAGCCCAAATTGGTTTACCTCTTGGGGCATCAAGGAAAAGTTGAGTTTAATGCTGCATTCGATCGATTTAGAGTAGATCCCGACTGGATTCGAGCTAGAGACGCCTCAGAAATGCCTGGAAAAATTGTAGAGAAGGTAGATACCAAGTTTTATGTAGCACTTCCTTTTTCTCCTATGAAATAGGATGCTCTCCTAAAACTAGGATTCGTTTGGGAAAAGGAACTCCTTCCTTTAATTTAAAAAGGGAAGTACATTTCTTTTTCATTTAACCTTTTGGTTGGATGTAGCGTTCAGGTTGAAAAAATAGTTGAATAAGAATAATTTCCTCCACTAGCCATGCGGTTCGCCCTTTTCTTAGTAGCGGTATCCTTATTCGTTTTTTCTTGTCAACCACAAGAGGAGCCACAAATTTGCAATGTGGATAAACCACTAACAGAATTGGTTTGGCTTAAAGACTTACTCGCCACTGCTGCTGCTTCTGACCTTTCCATTTATTCCTATTTAATTCAAGGTTCCTTTCAAGAGCAGACGGTATTTATACTTGGAAATTGCTGTCCCTTTTGCAATTGGATGCCAGTGGTATTGGATTGTCAAGGGGAGGCTATTCCAC
>JAURGC010000191.1 GCA_030833985.1 Algoriphagus sp.
GCTGAAACCCCCATTTATAGTCATTTTTTCGCGGTTTTATTTATTTGGCACATCCTTTTCTTGGTTTTCTGCATCTATTAGAAAACTAAACCAACTACTTTCTTCATGAAAACCCGTCACTTATTTTTCTTAGCAATTTTTGTGTATCTGCTAGGAATGAGTACGCTAGCTGCCCAACCTAAAGAATCGACTTTGTTGCGAGGAACTATTACCAACCAAAAAGGAGAGTCTGTACCCTATGCGAATGTAGCTTTACTATCTCTCCAAGGGGAGCTTCTAGAAGGTGCCATCAGTGATGAAGAGGGAGTCTTCTCGATTTCTACAACCAAGACTGCCCGTGTTCGATTGGTGGTCTCTTCACTAGGATATACTTCTTACTCGTCCGAGGAGTTTGACCTTCAGGAGGGTTTGCAAAAGGATTTTGGCTCACTTGTCCTTGCCGACGAATTGATGGGCCTAGATGAAGTGACAGTTAAGTCAAGCCGACCTCAAATCATCATTGAGCCAGATAAAACTATCGTCAACGTAGAAGGTACCGTGATGGCTGAAGGCGCTAATGCCCTGGATGTATTGGGAAGATCTCCAGGTGTATTTATTACCTCAGATGGAAGCATCAATTTGAATGGGAGAGCAGGAGTGACCGTGATGATTAACGACCGTCCTATGTACATGAGCGCTGCTGACTTGACGAGTTTTTTACGTTCCATGCCTGCGGACAATATCAAAAGTATTGAAGTAATCACTAGTCCATCTGCACGATTTGACGCAGAGGGTGCCGCAGGGGTAATCAACATTCAACTTAAGAAAAACACGGTGGATGGGGTATTTGGGAATGTAATGCTAGGAGGCCAATACAATGGGAAAGCAGCGCCTACTACAGGCTTAACCATCAACGTAAAAAAAGGAAAATGGACAAGTAATGGAACGTTTAATTACAACGAATACGTGGAATTGAACGACTTGGAGATCATCCGAAATTTTCAAATAGAAGGAGGAAAATCTACCTTTTTGCAAGATTCCCGAATAGTCGATCGGAGCTATACGCCTTCCTTTACTGGTGCTGCTAACTATGAATTAAGACCCAATCAGAATTTGGGGATCAATATCCAAGCGTCTACTTCTACTAGTAATGGTCTCAATAACTCAGGGACGCAAATTTCTAATCCTGGACAGGCTAATGGGACAAGTTTTACCTCAATCAATGATTCTGAGGGAGAAAGAAGTCGTTTATTCACCAATTTACATTATGATGCAAAGTTGGATACGCTAGGGGGAAAGATTTCGGCTGACTTAGACTTCACGGTGATGGACATGGCCAGCGATGCCTTGCTGAATAATACCTATTCGAATGGATTAATTCCACCCACCCAGAATACTGATCGCGTTCTGACATTGAATGACATGTACTATACCATCTTGACTTCAAAGGTGGACTGGATCAAACCTCTGAAAAGAGGAAAAGTACTGGAGACTGGGATAAAAGGGAGCTGGGTAGAGTCAGACAATGACTTAAACCTGAGCCGGGGCATAGGCAATGGGCCACTTCAAGCCGATCCCAATTCCAACCAGTTTATTTACCAAGAAAATGTATTGGCGGCATATACTTCTTTGAAGGGAAATTTTTCACCGAAGTTGTCCTATCAAACGGGCTTGCGGATGGAAAACTCTGACGTCACAGGAACTTCCAAAACGCTTAATCAAGTCAATAAGCAAAATTATACCAACTTTTTTCCAAGCGTTTTTTTACAGCATAAGGTTAGTGACAGCTATCAAATAGTCTACAATGTGAACCGCCGGATTACGCGACCCAATTACCGTTTACTCAATCCTTTTGTGTATTACATCGACCCGCTTACTTCTGAAAAGGGTAATCCTAGCTTGAGACCCCAATATTCAACAAATCTCGAGATGGACCACATATTTAAGGGAACTTACCAGTTCAAAGTAGGCTATAGTGTTACCCAGGATGCTTTTCTACAAGTTTTTGAACAAGATCAAGAGGCTCGTACCACGACTACCTTCACAGATAACTTTGATAAAACTAAAAACATTAATTTTCAAGCTGTATTGCCTGTTGAACTTAGAAGTTATTGGAATACAGCCAACCTCGTTCAGATTAACTACAATAAGTTTATCTCCCGTTTTGGACAAGATTTGTTGGATGTAAACCAGATTTCCTATTTACTTAGAAGTCAGCATAACTTCACGCTGCCTAAAGGATTTAAACTAGAAGTAGTAGTCCTCTACCTAAGTCCTCAAATTTGGGGACAAGGAGAAATTAGAGGTTTTGGATGGGTCGATGCAGGTATAAGTAAATCCTTAATGAAGGATAAATTAGCATTAGCAATTAACGGAGGAGATCTTTTCCGTTCTCAAGTAATTCGTGCAAAAGTCGATTTTGCAGACATTGACACCAGTATTCGGCAATACAGAAACAATCAAAATTTTCGGATTACCCTGAGGTATAAATTTGCTAAAGGAGAGAGTTTCCGTGTCAATTCCAGTTCAGGCAGTGCGGAAGAGCGCAAGCGCTTGGATTAAAATGAATTAGTTGAGGTTGATCCGCCCCCAAAAAAGCACAACGCTACTTGGGGGCATTTTTTTGTGTATTCGCTAGGGAAACGTGTTTTTTTCCAACCCTATTTTTTCGACCTTCGACTATGCATTTTTGGGATTTTCATACACATCACGAAGGCCGGCCGTATTCCATCTGTCAGGCAGGGATGAATACTACTGAGACAGAAACGCATCTTTCCTTGGGAATTCATCCTTGGGAGGTAGTGCTCAATTGGGAGAAGGATTTTGAAAAAATCAAACAAAAATCAGTTCAAAACCTTAGAGTTTTGGCGCTTGGGGAATCAGGTTTTGATCGACTAAAGGGCCCTCAAATTTCATTACAAAAAGAAGCGTTTTTTGCACAAGCAAACTTAGCAACTAGGCTTGAGATTCCCCTAATTTTACATTGTGTCAAGGCACATGATCTCCTCCTCGAGTACTTGAAGTCAGAAAAGAATCCTCCCAACATGATTTGGCATGGATGGAATCAAAAGCCTGAGTTGGCAAGCCGGCTGCTTCCCTTTCCAATCTATTTTTCTTTTGGTAAACAGGTGTTACACCCAGAAAGTAATTCTGCAAAATGGCTAAAAATATGCCCTATTAACCGTGTGTTTTTTGAAACTGATGATTCCGAGTTGAAGATCGAATCGATTTATCAATCGGCTTCCTTAAGTTTGCAACTTCCAGTGGCGAGACTTGCGGAGCAGGTAGTTAAAAATTGGAATGCGATTTCCAAAAGAAAAATCTCATGAATGAATTTGCATGGCTGAGTCGTACCGAATTGATCGTTGGTCGTGAGGGGTTAGAAAAATTGGCAAAAAAGCATGTCCTA
>JAURGC010000174.1 GCA_030833985.1 Algoriphagus sp.
AGGGGCATTTATTTTGGGATAGCCCTTTAATAGTTTCGATACACCATTTTATGGACCTTGATTTCATTAGAGCCCAGCTTCTGCGAGCCTTTCAAATTAACTTGCCCGGTAGGGAAGAACAATTACGCATGGCTCCACAGCCTATTGATCCCAGAAGAATGACTGAAAAAGTTCCTGAGGACCATCGGAAGTGTGGAGTCTTACTTTTATTTTATCAAGACGATTCCAAACTTTTTTTCCCATTGATCAAGCGCCCTCATTATCCAGGAGCTCACAGTGGGCAGGTTGCTTTGCCTGGAGGAAAAGTTGAGCCCAATGATCCTACTGTGATATTTACCGCACTCCGTGAGGCGGAAGAGGAAATTGGGATTGATGCAATTAGGGTGGAGGTGATGGGTAGGTTGACTGATGTTTACATTCCAGTAAGTAATTTCTTGGTTTCTCCCGTTGTTGGTTTTTTGGATTATAAACCCACCTTTGTGCCCGAGCAGCGAGAGGTTGCCAAGATTATATCCACCACCTTGGCTCATTTGGTGCAGCCAGAAATTGTCAAGCAGAGACCTATTTCACTAGGTGGCGGTAATTACTTCGAAACGCCCTATTTTGACATTGAAGGAGAGCAGGTTTGGGGTGCGACAGCCATGATATTGAGTGAACTTATTCAGGTCTTAATTCAAAAAAATGAGTGATTCTTGGTCGTTTTGACAATTGTGGGTATTGTTGTACCTACGAAAAAGTAGTTTATGGAAGATAATTTAGCCCCTTTATTGACCAATGATGCAGTAGTTTTTGGGTTGCTAATGACCACTTTGGCCGCTGTATTTGCTACATCTTCCAGCAAACATCCTTTTTGGGTGAAGTTTTACACCTATGTTCCTTCCGTGTTGCTTTGCTATTTTATTCCAGCGGTCTTTAATTCCTTAGGATGGATATCAGGAGAAACCTCCAATTTATATAAAGTGGCTTCCCGATATCTTTTACCTGCTTCCTTGGTCTTGTTTACGATTAGTGTTGATTTAAAGGGAATCCTTCGATTGGGCCCTAAGGCATTGACTATGTTTCTGACAGGCACACTAGGAATCGCCTTAGGTGGACCTTTTGCCTTATTTCTGGTGGGCTCATTTTATCCAGATTTGTATGCAGGGACCGGTCCAGACGAGATTTGGAGAGGCTTGTCTACCGTTGCTGGGAGTTGGATAGGGGGAGGAGCAAACCAAACAGCCATGCTAGAAGTATTTGGTGCTAGTCCAGTATTGTTTGGACAGATGATTGCTGTGGATGTGCTGGTTGCTAATTTATGGATGGCTTTTTTACTGTATTGGGCTGCTAAGCCTGGAAAAATAGATAACTTACTAAAGGCAGATTCCTCCGCTATTTATGCGCTCCGGGATCGAATTGCAAAGATAAGAGAAGCAAGTACTGCTATTCCAACAGGTAAGGATACAATGGTAATCTTAGGGATTGGATTCGGTATCACGGGGATTGCTCATTTAGGTGCTGATTTCTTAGCCCCTTGGTTTGAAACCAACCGACCTGAATGGAATCAGTATTCCCTGAATTCAGCTTTCTTCTGGATTGTGGTTATTGCCACGACACTTGGTTTGGCTTTGTCCTTTACCAAGGCTAGGAATTTAGAAGGAGTGGGGGCTTCCCGTTTGGGGTCTGTTCTCCTCTATATCTTGGTGGCTACCATTGGGATGCAAATGGATTTGGGAGCCGTTTTGGACAGCCCCATTTTATTTTTGGTAGGATTGGTATGGATGGCGTTTCACATTTCTGTCATGCTACTCGTTGCTTGGCTGATCAAAGCACCTTTCTTTTATGTAGCGGTAGGTTCTCAAGCTAATGTGGGTGGTGCTGCTTCAGCTCCCATAGTCGCTACAGCATTTGATGCTTCTTTAGCCTCCGTGGGCGTACTTTTGGCTGTACTAGGTTATGCCTTGGGTACCTACGGAGCTTATCTAAGCGGTTTGCTGATGCAGTGGATGTCAACCTAGGGCGGTTCAATATGTTAGTCTTGTATCAAAAAGGAGTTTTTCTTTACAGTTTCTGTGCTTTTACAGCTGTTCCGCTGATTGTCACCATTAACATTCCTTCCCGGATGGTTTCGTAATCCAAGTCTATTCCTAGAACGGCATTTGCTCCAAGTTGCCTTGCTTGCATTTCCATTTCTGCCATGGCGGTAGACTTGGCCTCACGCAAAACTTGTTCATAAGCAGAGGATCTTCCTCCTACAATGTCAGTAATGCTGGCAAAAAAATCTTTGAATATATTGGCGCCAATAATGGTTTCTCCTGAAACTATACCCAGGTAATTTTCAATGTGATAGCCTTCTAGGACGGAAGTAGTGGAAAGGATCATGGTTTAAGAATTTAAAGTTCAATGCAACAACATACGAAAGTTTTAACTTAAAGTTGAGCGAAAAGAAACTCAAAAAAAGCAGCTAAATTCAACTCTATTGAAATTGCTGGGAGAGGAAAAATGGCTAGTAAACAAATTTGAATGCTTTAAAAGTCCACAATTCAAAGTAATTTTACACAGTCTACTTTGAAGTAGCCTGACCCATGACTCTTCGTATCTACTGTTTTGTATTATTTTTCTTATTTGGGATAGACGCGCATGCCCAAGGTTTTTTGGCCAATAGGTCTTCCATGTATGTGTTTACGGGTACTTCTGGAGCAAATTTAAGCCAATTCGATGCCTTATTGGTAGAAAGAGGAGAATTGCCGCTTCAGAATCGGTACAATACATACGGACTTGGGTACCAGGCAAGATTAAATGATTTTATTTTTGGATTTGAACTCGCGCATCATCAAAGTCAAGCAGCTGTTTTGCAATCCGATCGATTTCAATTTCGAACCTCTCGCGCCTTGGTTAATTTTGGGTATTCATTAACTGAAGAAGGAAAATTTCAGCTGATCCACTACCTTTCTATGGGGGTGGGCTATCTCAACGTACATGTATTACCTAAAGAGCAAGCCAAGGAATTAAGTGTCTTTTTAGATGATCCAGGACAAGGCTTTATTTTAAGGAAGCACAACATTCAAAAAGGAACTTCTTATTTCGGTAGTTTTTTGACAGAAATTGGCTTTCAACTTTCCTATGACTTTCCAATTTCCAATCGTAAAGAAGCGTTACAACTGATTGCTAAAGCAGGGTATTCCTTTAGTCCTTTTGAAAACAGCTGGAACTTAAGTGGAATTTCATTCGACAACACACAATCTGGTGCTTTTTTTAGACTGGGTACAGGGATTTCGCTGCCAGACAGGAATTTTTTTTACAAAGATGCTAACCTTGGGATTTCCTTATTGAGAGGTATTTATTTTTCCAAACCAGACAAATTCAATGTTCAGCTTGAACAACAAGGTTACCACCCTTTTGAAGGTCGACCGTCCCAAATAGGACTTCGCATTTTAGGTGAAACTGATGGCCTGCTCTATGGTGCAGACGTGTTTAATGTCGCTTTGCAGGGTCGTGCCACTACTACGAGTACCCATAGTTTGAATAGCCTTCGCATCTATGCAAACCTTGGTAAAAAATTTTTTCAATATAAAAATTGGGGCTTTGGAGCCCTGGGTGGTCTCGGATATGGCAACCTCCGTTACAGCTTGGTGCAAACAAATAAACCGGATTTTCCAGCCTTGTTGGATCAGCGAAATTTTGATGGATACCTTAGAAATTTTGGAGTTTTTTTAAAGCCAGAGGCATTAGTTGAATACGGGCTACCCATTACAAAACGGAAATTTTTTGATTTGGTAGCAACCGCTTCTTTTGGTTATGAATTGGCTGTTCCAGGATTTAAGCTAGGTGGTATTTCCATGCATTCCTATCAATCTGGACCTTTTGTAACTTTTGGAGTAGGAATAAGACCCTAGTTGCTAGGGTTTTCTTTGCTAGAACTAGTCCTTTAGGCTAATAAAAAAATAGGGTAAAATGCGCTACTTTACCAAATTTCAGCTTACTTTTGCATAAACTTATCGAGAAAGACCGAGGGATGGGCCCTGCGACGTCTTAGCAACCTGTAACCAAGGTG
>JAURGC010000227.1 GCA_030833985.1 Algoriphagus sp.
ATACCTGTGGACCATCGAACCATACAGCCCATGGGCTTGTTACACGGAGGTGCCAACGTAGTACTTGCCGAAACCTTAGGCTCAGTGGCTGCGTCTTTGACCCTAGATCGAAGCAAACAAGATTGTGTTGGGCTAGAAATCAATGCCAACCATCTCCGGGCCGTGAAGTCGGGAAAAGTAAAGGGCACTGCTAGACCAGTACATTTGGGAAAATCTACCCAAGTATGGGAAATAAAAATTGTCAACGAGGCCAATCAACTCTGCTGCATTAGCAGAATTACCATGGCTATCTTGGATAAAAAATGAAGGCAACGGAAGTAGGTAAAGCGATTTCTTTGGAGGAGGTACTGGATGTATTCCTAGCGGAAGGCCTGGCTTCAGGTGGATCCTTTGCCTTGTGGCGGAAACCCAATTCTTCCCAGCTCGCATACCTTCAAGATTTTAGTTATAGTCCAAGGCGCGTTTCCTTTCAGCTTGAGGAGCTTCCAGCTGGATTTGTGGTACACCCTTTTGCGGACCAGGCCGATAAAAAAGCATTTTTTATTCAAGGCGATCGCTTCGAGACAGTTTCTCTGGATCACCCTCTGTACCACGAGGATTTGCCTCAATGGGTGCAGGTCAACCGAGAAAGCCTTCCAACTACTGCGCTAAAAAAACAAATTATTGCCCTTTTGGCCGAGCTTCCACCTCTTTCCAATACAGAAGCTAGTCAAGACAAAGAGCACTTCCTGCAGTTGGTAGCCAAAGGAGTCCAAGCGATTGAATCGGGTAATTTGGAAAAGATTGTGGCAGCTCGCACCAAGATGATTCCACTCCCATCCGAATTCGATTTGGGAAAAACCTTGGCAAATCTGCTTTCCAGCTATCCCCATTCCTTTGTCAACTTTTTTCACCTCCCTGGTATTGGGACTTGGATAGGTGCTAGTCCCGAAGTACTGATAGAGACCAAGGGGGACTACTTCTATACCATGTCCCTTGCGGGCACACAGCCCGCACAGGGAGACAATCCTCTGAAATCTGCTGCGTGGACACAAAAAGAAATTGAAGAGCAGGCCTTGGTCAGCCGGTACATCGTGGATTGCTTCAAAACGATCCGATTGCGCGAATACGAAGAACATGGGCCAAAAACCATTCTTGCCGGAAATTTGCTCCACTTACGGTCTGACTTCCGAGTAAATATGAAAAGTACAGGTTTCAGCAACTTAGGCAGCGTGATGCTTGGGCTGCTTCATCCTACTTCGGCCGTTTGTGGAATGCCCAGAAAAGAGGCGCTAGCCTTCTTAAAATCAGAAGAAGGATGGGATCGCAATTTCTATGCAGGCTTCCTAGGACCTGTAGGCATTGAGCAGGAAACCTCTATCTATGTAAATCTGCGGACAGCTAGCCTCCATCAATCCCATACCCTCCTTTATGCGGGTGCAGGAGTGACGGAAGATTCGGTTCCCGAAAAAGAATGGGAGGAAACCGAACTGAAATGCGAAATCATCGGTAAGTTTATCCAAAATCCAAACGCTTGATCCTCCAACCCATCCTCGATTTAGTTGCCATTTGTGCTGCACAGGGCATTCGACAGGTTGTCTTGTCTCCAGGATCTCGTTGTGCCCCCCTGACATTAGCCTTTGCTCGGCATCCAGAGATGGAAGTGCGGACGATTGCCGACGAACGTGCAGCAGCATTTATTGCCTTGGGGTTGGCTCAGCAACTGAAAGAACCTGTAGTGCTGGTTTGCACCTCTGGATCTGCAGCGCTCAACTATTATCCTGCGGTAGCAGAAGCATTTTTTCAGCAAATCCCCCTTCTTGTACTCACCGCCGATCGCCCCCCAGAATGGGTGGACCAATGGGATGGACAAACGATCTTTCAAGAGGAAGTTTATGGAAAACATGTAAAAAAAAGTTTTCGATTCCCTGATTCTTTTGCTCACCTAGATCAAGTGCGGCATGGCCACCGAATAAGCAATGAGGCCATCCTAGTATGTCGACAGTTTCCTGCTGGACCCGTCCATCTCAATATTCCTTTGCGGGAACCTTTTTATCCAGAGGAGGGAGAACTCTTTCATTTCCCGAAGCATCCTCCAGTAGTTAGGTTGGAACCTTCCGAG
>JAURGC010000048.1 GCA_030833985.1 Algoriphagus sp.
AGACTAAGCAATGGCTAAGGAAATCACTGGTTATGTAAAACTACAAGTGAAAGGTGGCCAGGCTAACCCGTCACCTCCAGTAGGTCCAGCTCTTGGTTCCAAGGGTTTGAACATCATGGAGTTCTGTAAGCAGTTCAATGCGCGTACCCAGGAGAAAATGGGAACAGTATTGCCTGTATTGATTACAGTATATTCTGACAAGTCTTTTGATTTTGTGGTAAAAACTCCTCCAGCTGCAAATTTGCTGTTGGAAGCTGCAAAAGTTAAAGGTGGTTCTGCGGAGCCAAACAGAAAAAAGGTAGGATCTGTAACCTGGGATCAGGTTCGGGTGATTGCTGAGACGAAAATGCCTGACCTTAATGCTTTCAAAGTAGAATCAGCCATGAAAATGGTAGCAGGTACCGCGCGTAGTATGGGTATCACAGTTTCTGGTAAAGCCCCTTGGGAAGTATAACTAAACAATAATGGCTAAGTTAACAAAAAAGCAAAAAGAAGCTCTTTCTAAGTACGACCCAAGCCAAGTGTACTCCCTGGAGGCTGCTTCTTCACTGGTAAAGGAAATTACGATGACGAAGTTTGATGCTTCTGTAGACGTTGACGTTCGTTTGGGCGTGGATCCACGGAAAGCAGATCAAATGGTAAGAGGGGTTGTTGCCCTTCCTCATGGTACAGGTAAAGACATCAAAGTATTGGTGCTTTGCACTCCTGACAAAAATGCAGAAGCAACTGAAGCAGGTGCAGACTACGTTGGTTTGGACGATTATATTGCCAAAATAGAAGGCGGATGGACAGATATTGATGTGATCATCACTATGCCCAACGTCATGGCAAAAGTAGGTAGACTAGGTAGAGTATTGGGCCCAAGAGGCTTAATGCCCAATCCAAAGTCAGGAACGGTTACCTTAGAGGTAGGTAAGGCAGTTCGAGAAGTGAAAGCGGGTAAAATCGACTTTAAAGTTGATAAATTCGGTATCATTCACGCAGGAGTCGGTAAGGTGTCTTTTACGCCGGAACAAATTCATGAAAACGTGAAGGAGTTGATCTTGACTATCTCGAAGTTGAAGCCTTCTTCCTCTAAAGGAACGTATTTTAAAAGCATTCATTTATCCAGCACAATGTCTCCTGGTATTTCAGTAGATAAGGGTAGCATTCAAGGAATTTAAGCATGACTAGAGACGAGAAAAAACTAATTATCGACAGTCTGACTGAGAAATTTAAAGAAAACCCTTTCTTCTATATCACAGACGCGTCTGGATTCTCTGTAGCTGAGGTGAATGCATTCAGAAGAACTTGCTTTGAAAGAGGTGTAGAGTACAAAGTCTACAAAAATACCTTGATCGCAAAAGCACTTGAAAACCTGGATGCAGATTACTCTACGCTAGCAGATGGAGCTTTAAAAGGATTCTCTGGAATTTTGTTCGCAAAAGAGACAGGAAATCTACCAGCTAAAGTATTGCTGGATTTTAGAAAAAAACAAGGAAAAAAAGAGAATAGACCTGTATTTAAAGGGGCTGGTATCGATTCAGATGTGTTTCTGGGCGAAGCCAATCTTACGATGCTCTCTACACTCAAATCTAAGGAGGAATTGCTTGCTGAGCTGATTGGCTTGCTACAATCTCCTGCGAAGAATCTCGTTTCTGCATTGCAATCGGGTCAAAACAACCTCACGGGTGTATTGAAGACTCTTGCTGAGCGGGACGGAAATTAATTTTATCAAAATCATTCAAAAACAATTAACTAATTAATACAATGGCAAATCTTACACAACTTGCAGAACAGTTGGTAAACTTGACTGTAAAAGAAGTAAAGGAATTGACTGACATCCTTAAGGATCAGTATGGCATCGAGCCTGCTGCTGCTGGTGCCGTTATGGTGGCAAGCGGAGGTGGAGCTGGTGCTGGTGATGCTCCTGCTGCAGAAGAGAAGTCTTCTTTTGACGTAATCTTGAAATCAGCTGGTGCTCAGAAGCTAGCAGTCGTTAAATTGGTGAAGGACTTGACTGGCTTGGGCTTGAAAGAAGCTAAAGATCTAGTTGATGCAGCTCCTAAGGCAGTTAAAGAAGGCATTGCTAAGGACGAAGCTGATGCATTGAAAAAGTCTCTTGAAGAGGCTGGTGCTGAAGTAGAGATCAAGTAATTTGCTCATCTCTATCCAAAAAAGGATGGAGATTGGCTCGAAGACCTGACTAAATAAGTCAGGTCTTTTCCTGTTTATGCAGTAGTTTAAAATTGCATTATTTTAAGCGTAAATAGTATTTTTACAACATTTAATTTCACTATTAAACTATACACTACCTTGGCTATCAAGAATCAAACCGCAAGGAAAAGTTTCTCCTCCATTAAGGTGGTCAAAGACTATCCTGATTTTCTAGATATTCAGCTTCAGTCTTTCAAAGACTTCTTCCAGTTGGATACTCCTGCAGAAAAGCGTCGTGCCGATGGGTTATTCAAAGTTTTTGCTGAAAACTTCCCAATCAGTGATTCCAGAGAAAATTTCACTTTGGAATTTATCGACTATGCAGTGGATCCACCCAAATACAGTGTGGAAGAATGCATCGACCGTGGATTAACCTATTCTGTCCCTCTCAAAGCAAAGTTGAGGTTACTTTGCCACGATGAGGACAACGAAGATTTTGAAACCATCGAGCAGGAAGTGTTTTTAGGCAACTTGCCTTACATGACCGAAAAAGGTTCCTTCGTGATTAATGGTGCCGAGCGTGTAATTGTTTCCCAACTGCACCGCTCTCCAGGTGTATTCTTTGCGCAAAGCAAGCATACCAACGGGACCAAGCTGTATTCAGCACGTATCATTCCTTTCAAAGGTTCTTGGATTGAATTTGCAACTGACATCAACAATGTCATGTATGCTTACATCGATCGAAAAAAGAAATTCCCAGTAACGACCCTTCTTAGAGCCATAGGTTATGGTTCTGATAAAGATATATTAGACCTCTTCGGACTCTCCGAGGAAGTTTCAGCTACCAAAACCGCACTTAAAAAAGCGGCAGGTAGAAAGTTGGCCGCCCGTGTGTTGAGAACTTGGGTGGAGGACTTTGTGGATGAGGATACCGGTGAAGTGGTGTCCATCGACCGAAATGAGGTTTTGTTGGAAAGAGATACTATCCTCACAGATTCAGACATCGAAATGATCCTCGATTCAGGATCTAAATCCATCATCCTTCATCGGGAAGATGTGAACGTGGCTGACTTCTCAATCATCTACAATACCTTACAAAAAGATAATTCCAACTCTGAAAAAGAAGCGGTAGAAGTGATTTACCGTCAACTTCGAAATACAGAAGCTCCGGACGAAGCTACTGCGCGTGAAGTCATTCAGAGTTTGTTCTTCTCAGACAAGCGTTACGACTTAGGAGAGGTTGGTAGATACCGAATCAACAAGAAATTGGGCTTGACCATTGAGCCTGAAAAAATAGTGTTGACTAAGGAGGACATCATTTCTATCGTGAAGTACTTGATCGGATTGATCAATTCAAAAGCCGTAGTCGATGACATTGACCACTTATCCAACCGTCGTGTACGTACCGTAGGCGAACAGTTGTATAGCCAGTTTGGTGTAGGTTTAGCTAGAATGGCTAGAACCATCCGTGAGCGAATGAACGTACGTGACAACGAAGATTTCAAGCCAGTGGACTTGATCAATGCACGTACTCTTTCTTCAGTTATCAACTCCTTCTTTGGTACCAACCAGCTGTCCCAGTTTATGGACCAGACCAACCCTCTGGCCGAACTCACTCACAAGCGAAGATTGTCTGCCTTGGGTCCCGGGGGTCTTTCTAGAGAAAGGGCTGGTTTTGAAGTTCGTGACGTACACTACACCCACTATGGACGCTTGTGTACCATTGAAACTCCAGAAGGACCAAATATTGGATTGATCTCCTCTTTGTGCGTTCACGCCAAAGTAAATTCCATGGGCTTCTTAGAAACTCCTTACCGCAAAGTAGATAGTGGAAAAGTAAGCATGAAAGCAGAAGATATAGTATTCTTAACTGCTGAGGAAGAGGATAATCATAACATTGCACAGGCAAACGCTACCTTGGATGACAAGGGCCGTTTTGTCAATGAAAAAGTAAAGGCACGTTTTGAAGGAGATTTTCCTGTGCTTGAGCCTACCGAGATTACTTACATGGACGTAGCGCCAAACCAGATTGTTTCGGTGGCGGCTTCATTAATTCCTTTCTTGGAGCACGATGATGCGAACAGAGCCTTAATGGGATCTAACATGCAGCGTCAGGCGGTGCCTTTATTGAAGCCAGAGGCCCCTATTGTGGGTACTGGTTTGGAAAGTAAAGCGGCTATTGACTCAAGAGCACTTCTAATTGCCGAGGCAGATGGTGTAGTGGAATACGTAGATGCCAAGAAAATTACCATCAAATACGACCTGACATCGGACGAATTGTTGGTGAATTTCTCTGATGAATACAGAACCTATGACCTAATCAAGTTTAGAAGAACTAACCAGGATACCACCATCAACTTGACCCCACTCGTATTGAAGGGAGAAAAAGTGAAAAAAGGCCAGGTACTTGTGGAAGGGTATTCTACCAACCAGGGTGAATTGGCACTAGGTAAAAACCTAAAAGTAGCCTACATGCCTTGGCAAGGATATAACTTCGAGGATGCGATTGTAATTTCTGAGCGTGTCGTACGTGAAGACATCTTTACTTCCATTCACGTAGAGGAATTCCAATTGGAGGTTCGTGATACCAAGCGTGGGGAAGAGGAGCTTACCTCTGAAATTCCAAACGTATCTGAAGAGGCTGTGAAGCATTTGGATGAGAATGGAATTATCCGAGTAGGTGCTGAAGTAAAAGAAGGTGACATCATCATTGGTAAAATCACTCCAAAAGGTGAGACCGACCCAACTCCAGAAGAGAAATTGCTTAGAGCAATTTTCGGTGATAAAGCAGGCGATGTGAAAGATGCTTCGTTGAAGGCTTCTCCTTCCTTGAATGGTGTGGTCATCGAAACCAAGTTATTCTCCAGACCTAAGAAAGACAAAGATAACCGTGCCAAATCCAAAGCTGAGGTTGAAAAGCTGAAAGGGAAATATGCCAAAGACTTGTTGGGTATCCGCGCGCGTATGATCAACAAATTGGTTTCGCTTTTGGATGGAAAGACTTCTCTTGGAGTTCGTCACAAGTTCGGGGATGAAATCATTAGCAAAGGAGTAAAGTTCAATGCCAAAAACATTGAAAGTAATCTTTTTCCTGCCAAGAATCCATACAGAGACGAGTCTAACTACAATGTACCGGAAGAGGCTAACCTTATTTCAGACATCATATTGGACGATTGGACGGAGGATAGTTACACCAATAGCTTAATTGTGAAGTTGGTGAAAAATTACACCAATTCTCGTAATGAAATTTCTGGTCTATTTAAGCGAGACCGCTTTACCTTGGAAGTAGGAGATGAATTACCTGCTGGTATTGTACAACTAGCCAAAGTATACATCGCCAAGAAGCGCAAGCTGAAGGTGGGTGATAAGATGGCAGGACGTCACGGTAACAAGGGTATCGTAGCACGTATCGTACGCGACGAGGATATGCCATTCCTTGAGGATGGAACGCCGATGGATATCGTCTTGAACCCATTGGGTGTACCTTCTCGAATGAACATTGGACAGATTTTCGAAACAGTTCTTGCCTGGGCAGGTCAGAAATTGGGTAAAAAATATGCTACTCCGATTTTTGACGGAGCTACCTTGGATGAAGTGTCAGCAGAACTTTCTGCTGCAGGACTACCTGCATTCGGAAGAACCTACCTATACGATGGATTGAGTGGAAACCGATTTGATCAGCCTGTAACGGTAGGAATTACCTACATGTTGAAGTTAGGGCACTTGGTAGACGATAAGATGCACGCTCGTTCTATTGGACCCTATTCACTTATTACCCAGCAGCCGCTCGGTGGTAAGGCACAGTTTGGTGGACAGCGATTTGGAGAAATGGAAGTTTGGGCACTCGAAGCATTCGGTGCATCCCATGTTCTTCAAGAGATCTTGACTGTGAAGTCGGATGACGTAATCGGTAGAGCAAAAGCATACGAAGCTATTGTGAAGGGCGAAAACCTTCCTAAGCCTAATATTCCTGAATCTTTCAATGTATTGGTTCATGAATTGAGAGGTTTGGCTCTTGAAATTACCTTGGATTAATTTGGCTCATGGGACGGACAACCGTCCCCAACATATCTCAAAAAACTATGTCGTTTAGAAAAAATAAAAAACTGAACAACGATTTCTCCCGAGTTACCATCAGCTTGGCTTCCCCAGAATCGATTTTGGATAGCTCTAATGGCGAGGTAACCCAGCCAGAGACCATCAACTACAGAACTTACAAGCCTGAAATGGGTGGATTGTTCTGCGAGCGTATCTTTGGTCCAGTAAAGGATTGGGAATGTCATTGCGGAAAATACAAACGTATTCGCTACAAAGGAATTATTTGTGATCGATGCGGAGTGGAAGTTACAGAGAAAAAAGTACGCCGTGAACGCATGGGCCATATTGAATTGGTGGTACCAGTGGCACATATCTGGTACTTCAAATCCTTGCCAAATAAAATTGGGTACCTTTTAGGTTTACCTACCAAGAAATTGGATCAAATCGTGTATTACGAGCGATATGCGGTCGTTCAAGCAGGCGTGAAGGCAGAAGAAGGGGTACAATACCTTGACTTTTTGACTGAAGATGAATACTTGGACATCATGGACAAGCTTCCAAAGGAAAATCACCTATTGGACGATGCTGATCCAAACAAGTTTATCGCTAAAATGGGTGCTGAAGCACTTGAAATGTTGCTTGCTCGCCTGGACTTGGATGAACTTTCCTACTCACTACGTCACCAGGCTGCTACCGACACTTCTCAGCAGCGTAAGGCAGAAGCCTTGAAGCGTTTGAAAGTGGTAGAAGCATTCCGAGATGCACGAACCCGAATAGAAAACCGTCCAGAATGGATGGTTGTTCGGATGGTTCCTGTGATTCCACCAGAGTTGAGACCATTGGTTCCTTTGGATGGAGGTCGTTTTGCAACTTCTGATTTGAATGACTTGTACCGTCGTGTGATCATTCGTAACAACCGTTTGAAGCGTTTGATTGATATCAAAGCACCAGAAGTGATTTTGAGAAACGAGAAGCGAATGTTGCAAGAAGCGGTTGACTCCTTATTCGATAATTCTAGAAAAGTTAATGCGGTTAGATCAGATGGCAACCGCGCCTTGAAATCTCTTTCAGACATGTTGAAAGGAAAGCAGGGCCGTTTCCGTCAAAACTTGCTCGGAAAGCGTGTGGATTACTCCGGTCGATCGGTGATCGTCGTAGGTCCTGAATTGAAGCTTCATGAGTGCGGTCTTCCTAAGAATATGGCTGCGGAGCTATTCAAACCATTCATCATCCGAAAGTTGATTGAAAGAGGAATTGTAAAGACCGTGAAGTCTGCCAAAAAAATTGTAGACCGTAAGGATCCAGTAGTCTGGGATATTTTGGAAAACGTATTGAAAGGACACCCCGTGCTCCTCAACCGTGCTCCAACCCTTCACCGATTGGGTATCCAAGCATTCCAGCCTAAATTGATCGAAGGAAAAGCGATTCAGTTGCATCCGTTGGTATGTACTGCATTCAATGCGGACTTTGATGGGGACCAGATGGCGGTACACGTACCACTTGGTCATGAGGCGATTTTGGAAGCATCTACCTTGATGCTTTCTGCGCACAATATTTTGAACCCAGCCAACGGCGCACCCATAACAGTTCCTTCCCAAGATATGGTTTTGGGCTTGTACTACGTGACCAAAGGCAAGAAGTCTACTCCTGAGGAAGTAATCTTGGGTGAAGGGATGACCTTCTACAGCCAAGAAGAAGTAATCATTGCCATGAACGAAGGTCAGCTTTCTAAGCATGCCAACATCAAGTGCAAGGTGAAAGTAAGAACCGAAAGTGGCGAGATTCAAGACCAAATCATCGAAACGGTGGCGGGTCGTTTGATTTTCAACCAGTTTGTGCCAGAGGAAGTAGGCTATGTCAACGAATTGCTGACTAAAAAGAAGCTGCAGCAAATCATCGCCCAGGTGGTGAAAGTATGTGGCATTGCACGCACGGCTCAGTTTTTGGATGATATCAAGCATTTAGGTTTCCAAATGGCTTACCAAGGCGGTCTTTCTATGGGATTGAATGACGTCATCATCCCAGAAGAAAAAGTACCGATGATTGCCAAGGCCAAGGAGGAAGTGGACCAAGTATGGAACAACTACCTCATGGGTCTAATCACAGACAACGAACGATACAACCAAGTAATTGATATTTGGACTCGTACCAATTCTCATTTGACGAACAATCTGATGAAGAAGATGGAAGAGGACAAGCAAGGATTCAATGCCATCTACATGATGATGCACTCTGGAGCCCGAGGTTCTAGAGAACAAATTCGTCAATTGGGAGGTATGAGAGGATTGATGGCGAAGCCACAAAAAAATCTTCAAGGTTCCGTAGGAGAGATCATTGAAAACCCAATTCTATCCAACTTCAAAGAAGGACTAGACGTATTGGAGTATTTCATCTCTACACACGGTGCGCGTAAAGGTCTTGCCGATACTGCATTGAAAACTGCGGATGCGGGCTATTTGACTCGTCGTTTGGTAGATGTAGCGCAAGATATGATCATCACTGAGGAAGATTGCGGTACCTTAAGAGGCTTGGTAGTACAGGCCTTAAAAGACAATGATGAAATTGTCGAGCCACTTTCTGAGCGTATTGTAGGTCGTGTATCTGTACACGATGTCTACGATTTAGCTACAGACGAATTTATTGTGGCTGCAGGAGTTGAAATCTCTGACGAAATTGCCAAGCGTATCGATGAATCGTCCATTGAAGAAGTAGAAATTCGTTCGGTATTGACCTGTGAAACTCGCCGAGGCGTGTGTGCGAAATGTTACGGCCGTAACCTAGCTACCGGTAATATGGTACAGGCAGGCGAGTCAGTAGGTGTAATTGCTGCACAGTCAATTGGTGAACCAGGTACGCAGTTGACGCTTCGAACTTTCCACGTAGGGGGTACTGCTTCCAACATGGCGGTTGATGCCAGCATCAACGCAAAGTTTGATGGGGTCGTTGAATTCGAAGAGGAATTGAGGTACTTACAGACCACCAACAAAGACGGGGAATCAGTGACGATGGTCATGGGCCGTTCTGGTGAAATTAAGATCAATGAAGCGAAAACTGGTAAAACCTTGGTAGCCAACCACGTGCCTTATGGAGCTATTTTGAATGTGAAAAACGGTCAAAAAATTACCAAAGGAGAGTCGCTATGTACGTGGGATCCCTACAACGCAGTCATTCTTTCCGAGTTTGATGGTTCAGTAGAATTCGAAGCAGTAGTAGAAGGAATCACTTACAAAGAAGTAGCAGATGATCAAACCGGTTTCCGTGAGAAAGTTATCATTGAAACCAAAGATAGAGCGAAGAACCCTGCCATTATTGTAAATTACAAAGGGGATTCCAAGACGTACAACATTCCTGTAGGCGCTCACTTGGCAGTAGAATCCGGAGAGAAAGTAAAGGCAGGTCAAATCCTTGTAAAAATCCCACGATCTGTAGGGAAGACGCGAGACATTACTGGAGGTCTTCCTCGAGTAACAGAATTGTTCGAAGCTAGAAATCCATCGAATCCAGCGGTTGTGTCTGAGATTGACGGTGTAGTAACCTACGGAGGTGTGAAGCGTGGTAACCGAGAGATCATCATTGAATCCAAGGATGGGGTGATCAAGAAGTACATGGTGTCCTTGTCTAAGCACATTTTGGTCCAAGAGAATGATTTTATCCGTGCTGGTGAGCCACTTTCAGATGGGGCGATTACCCCAAGTGATATTCTATCGATCAAAGGCCCTACCGCAGTACAGGAATATTTGGTGAATGAAATCCAGGAAGTATACCGACTTCAGGGGGTAAAAATCAACGACAAACACATTGAGGTGATTGTGTCTCAAATGATGCAAAAAGTTGAAATTCTTGATGCAGGAAATACAAATTTCTTGCAAGGACAGATTGTAGATAAGTGGGCATTCCGTGAAGAGAACGACGGCATTTTGGACAAGAAGATTGTTTTGGATGCGGGAGATTCTTCCACATTGAAGCCAGGTATGATCATTTCAGCACGTAGACTTCGTGACGAGAATTCAAGTTTGAAGCGTAAGGATCTTAAATTGGTACAGGTGATGGATGCCGAAACTGCAGTTTCAGCACCTACCTTACAAGGGATTACTGCTGCTTCCTTGGGTACTGAAAGCTTTATCTCGGCGGCTTCTTTCCAGGAGACCACCAAGGTACTTTCCGAAGCGGCTATCCGTGGTAAGCGTGACGAATTGTTGGGGCTAAAAGAAAACGTAATTGTGGGTCATTTGATTCCTGCCGGTACCGGTCAGCGAAGTATTTTGGGCATGATCGTAGGGTCCAAAACGGAGTACGATACGCTTTCCGAAAACATGGAAAAGAAGTCTGCAAAAGCGACGAGCGAAGCGATTCTTTAAAGCCTTAAATTGACAAACTAAAAGGCCTGTATTTATTCTACAGGCCTTTTTTAATCCTTAAAAATGATGGATGATAATCACTTGCCAGATCAACAAATCAATGTAGAGCTTCCAGAAGAGGTTGCCGAAGGGGTATATTCCAATTTGGCGATGATCGCGCATTCCAATTCGGAATTTGTGATTGATTTTATTCGCTTAATGCCTGGTGTACCCAAGGCAAAGGTGAAATCACGGATTATTGTAACTCCGGATCATGCGAAGCGATTGTTGGCGGCGTTGAAGGAAAACATTGAAAAATACGAGGCCGCTTTTGGAAAAATCAACCAGGGGGGTGGAGCGCCTTCCTTCCCCATTTCCTTTGGAAAGCCTGGGGAAGCTTAACAAAAATATAAGTACTTAATTTTGTTACTCTTATTACTTCTTGTACCTTTGCGTTCCAAAAAATAACAGTTTACAGACTAACTTAATTTAAATCAGTTAATGCCTACTATTCAACAACTAGTAAGAAAAGGTAGAACTACACTGGAATTCAAATCAAAATCTCGGGCTCTGGATGCTTGTCCACAGCGCAGAGGGGTTTGTACTCGTGTGTACACTACAACGCCTAAGAAGCCTAACTCAGCGATGAGAAAGGTAGCGAGGGTACGATTGACGAATGGAAAAGAAGTGAATGCTTACATTCCAGGAGAAGGTCACAATTTGCAAGAGCACTCTATCGTATTGATCAGAGGTGGTCGTGTGAAAGATCTTCCAGGTGTAAGATACCACATCATCCGCGGTGCATTGGATACTGCTGGAGTAAAAGACCGTAAGCAAGGTCGCTCCAAGTACGGTGCTAAAAGACCTAAAGCTGGCAAGGGCGCACCTGCAGCTCCAGGCAAAAAGTAAAATTTAATACCTTAAAAAGAAATGAGAAAAGCGAAACCAAAGAAGAGATATATTCTTCCTGATCCAAAGTTCAACGATACTTTGGTGACCAAGTTTGTAAACTGTCTGATGTATGACGGGAAGAAGAGTATTGCTTACAACATTTTCTACGATGCAGTAGCGAAAGTAGAAGAAAAAGTAGGTGAGAATGGTCTTGAAGTTTGGAAAAAAGCGCTTAACAATATTGCTCCCACCGTCGAGGTGAAGAGTCGTAGAGTTGGTGGTGCTACGTTCCAGGTTCCTATGGAAGTCAGACCTGAAAGAAAAATGGCCCTTGGTATCAAGTGGATGATTCAGTACTCTCGCAGGAGAGGAGAGAAGACCATGATGGACCGACTTGCTGGAGAGATCATCGCCGCTGCAAAAGGTGAAGGTGCTGCAGTCAAGAAGAAGGACGATACGCACAGAATGGCTGAAGCAAACAAGGCGTTCTCCCACTTTAGATTCTAACTGAAATGGCAAGAGACTTAAGATTTACCCGTAACATTGGTATTGCTGCGCACATCGATGCGGGCAAGACGACCACCACGGAGCGTATTCTGTATTATTCTGGAAAATCTCATAAAATCGGCGAGGTGCACGAAGGGGCAGCTACGATGGACTGGATGGCCCAAGAACAAGAGCGTGGAATCACCATTACTTCTGCAGCAACCACTGTATTCTGGGATTACAGAAGTAACCAGTACCAAATCAACATCATCGATACTCCAGGACACGTGGACTTCACCGTTGAAGTAAACCGCTCTTTGAGAGTATTGGATGGGCTTGTGTTTCTTTTCTCTGCGGTAGATGGGGTTGAACCTCAATCTGAGACCAACTGGAGACTGGCAGACAACTATAAAGTGGCTCGAATTGGTTTTGTCAATAAGATGGACCGTTCAGGGGCTGATTTCTTGATGGTATGCAAGCAAGTAAAAGAAATGCTCGGTTCGTATGCAGTTCCATTGCAGTTGCCAATTGGTGCTGAAGATAAATTTGCTGGTGTAGTTGACTTGATCAACAACCGTGCAATCATCTGGAACGAGCACGACATGGGAATGACCTTCAAGGAGGTTCCAATCCCTGAGGACATGGTAGAAGAAGTAGCACAGTACAGAGAACATCTTCTTGAGGCTGTTGCAGATTACGATGAATCCTTAATGGAGAAATTTTTCGATGATCCAAACTCAATCACTGAAGCTGAAATTTTGAAAGCTTTGCGTGCAGCGACGATCGATATGAAAATTGTTCCAATGGTCTGTGGTTCTTCTTTCAAAAACAAAGGGGTTCAAACCATGCTAGATCTAGTGATGGAACTTTTGCCTTCTCCTTTAGATAAGGACGCTATTTTTGCTACCGACTTGGAGGATGAAGATAAGGAAATAGCTATTAATCCTTCGGAGACTGAACCGTTCACTGGGTTGGCATTTAAAATTGCCACAGACCCATTCGTAGGTCGTCTGTGTTTTGTCAGAGCTTACTCTGGGGTATTGGAATCCGGTTCTTATGTATTCAATAGCCGGTCAGGCAACAAGGAGCGCATCTCTCGTGTATTCCAAATGCACGCCAACAAGCAGAACCAAATTGAGCGATTGGTAGCCGGAGACATCGGAGCCGTCGTTGGGTTTAAGGATATCAAAACGGGTGACACCCTATGTGATGAAAAGCGAAAGGTAGTATTGGAGTCCATGGTATTCCCGGATCCAGTAATTGGATATGCGATTGAGCCCAAAACTCAGGCAGATGTAGATAAGCTAGGAATGGCGATAGCCAAGCTAGTAGAAGAAGATCCTACACTTCAGGTACATACGGATCACGAAACTGGTCAAACAATCCTTCGCGGGATGGGTGAACTTCACTTAGAGATCATTATCGATCGTATGAAGCGCGAGTTTAAGGTAGAGATCAACCAAGGTGCTCCTCAGGTAGCTTACAAAGAAGCACTATTTGCTTCTGTTGAGCACAAAGAGGTATACAAGAAGCAAACTGGTGGTAAAGGTAAATTTGCGGACATTGTATTCGAATTGGGACCTAAGGATCCAGATCCAGAGACCAACGAAATCAAAGCAGGTTTGGATTTTGTCAACGGTATTGTAGGGGGGGTGATTCCAAAAGAATTTATCCAACCAATTCAGAAAGGTTTCCAGGAAGCTATGAAGAATGGTCCCTTGGCTGGTTACCCAATCGAATCCATGAAAGTTCGTTTGTTCCACGGTTCCTACCACGATGTCGATTCGGATGCATTGTCTTTCGAATTGGCTGCTCGAATTGGATTCAAAGAAGCGGCAAAAAAGTGTAAGCCACAGTTGCTCGAGCCAATCATGTCTGTAGACGTAATTACTCCTGACGAATACACTGGACCGATCACGGGTGACTTGAATAGAAGAAGAGGAATGATGAAAGGGATGGATACCAAAGGTAACTCTACGGTGGTTAAGGCCAACGTTCCTTTGTCTGAATTGTTCGGCTATGTAACTGATTTGAGAACAATCACTTCAGGCAGAGCAACGGCATCCTTGACCTTCTCTCACTACGAGCCTGTTCCAAATAACGTTGCAGAAGCGGTAATTGCTAAAGTAAAGGGTGATAAAGCCTAATCGATAAGAAAATGAATCAGAAAATAAGAATAAAATTGAAATCCTACGATCACAGCCTGGTGGACAAGTCATCAGAGAAGATCGTGAAGGCAGTAAAAGCAACAGGAGCTGTAGTGGTAGGTCCTATTCCTTTGCCAACCAAGAAAGAAAAGTTTACGGTATTGAAGTCTCCACACGTAAACAAGAAAGCGAGAGATCAGTACCAGCTTTGTACCTACAAGCGCTTGGTTGACATCTATTCTAACTCCTCCAAAACGGTGGATGCTTTGATGAAAATCGAGCTTCCAAGTGGAGTAGATGTAGAAATCAAAGTCTGAGTATCTTGGTTTAGAATACAAAGGCCCCGCATGTGCGGGGCTTTTTTTTTGGATTGGAGGGATTTGGTGGATGAAAGTTCCATCCGTGCTCACTTTTTTTTGTAATTAATTGAAAATAGTAGAGTTGGGATTTGCTGCCAAATATTATTTCAGTAACTTTGCAGTCCTTAAAAAGGGCCCAAGTGTACATGCCTTGGGTAGTTATCAAAATATCTTTATAAAGATGTCTGGTATTATAGGTAAAAAAGTAGGTATGACTAGCATCTTCAGTGCCGATGGACGTAATGTCGCATGCACGCTTATTGAAGCTGGTCCTTGCGTAGTGACGCAAGTAAAAAACGTTGAAACAGACGGGTACAACGCAGTGCAGTTGGGATTCGGTGAGCGCAAGGAGAAGAACACTCCCAAGCCACTAATTGGCCATTTCAAAAAGGCTGGTACGACCCCTAAGCAAAAAGTTGTTGAGTTCAGAGACTTTGAAGGTCAAGTTGAGCTCGGAAAGACAGTAAGTGCTGCAGAGCTATTCGTGGAAGGTGACTTCGTGGATGCTATTGGCACTTCAAAAGGTAAAGGATTCCAAGGTGTAGTAAAGCGTCATGGTTTTGCCGGTGTGGGTGGACAAACTCACGGTCAGCATAACAGAGCAAGACACCCAGGTTCAATTGGTGCTTGTTCTTGGCCTTCTCGTGTATTTAAAGGTATGCGAATGGCGGGTAGAACAGGGGGCGATCGTGTAACGGTAGCCAACCTACGTGTGTTGAAAGTGTATGCTGATCAGAACCTAATTTTGGTTTCTGGTTCCGTACCTGGTCCAAAAAATTCATTTGTTATTCTGGAGAAGTAAGCCATGGAATTAGCAGTAATTAATCACAAAGGACAAGAAACAGGTAGAAAGGTGAGCCTTTCTGACGAGATTTTTGGCATTGAGCCCAACGATAACGCCATTTACCTGGATGTGAAGCAATACCTGGCCAACCAGAGACAGGGAACTCACAAATCAAAAGAAAGAAACGAAGTAGCGGGTTCGACTAAGAAGATCAAAAAGCAAAAAGGTACCGGTGGTGCTCGTGCTGGATCTTTGAAGGCTCCAAACTTCCGTGGTGGAGGTAGAGTATTTGGTCCAAGACCAAGAGACTACTCCTTCAAACTAAACAAAAAATTGAAGCAACTGGCGCGTAAATCTGCGTTAGCTTATAAGGTAAAGGAAAATAGTTTGATGGTATTGGAGGATGTGTCTTTTGATGCACCTAAGACCAAAAATTATCTTGCTTTGTTGAGTGGCCTTTCTTTGTCTGATAAGAAGACCTTATTGGTTCTTTCTGAAGTCAACAAGAATGTGTTTTTGTCAAGCAGAAACTTGCCCAAGGCTAAAGTTGTGACCGTTGACGATGTAAATACTTACCAACTCTTGCATGCAGACCAATTGGTCCTGTGCGAAGGATCTGTAAGTAAGTTAGAAACCATTTTAGCGAAATAAGACAATGGAAATTCTGAAACAGCCTTTGATCACAGAGAAAGTATCTGCAGGTAACGAAAAAGGAGTTTACGGTTTTATCGTAGAGAAAACTGCTGATAAGCTTCAGATTAAATCTTCTGTGGAGAAAAAGTATGGGGTACATGTGGTATCCGTTCGTACTATGCGGTATGCTGCGAAGCATAAGACCAGATACACCAATAATAAAGTAGTGTCAGGCTTCACCAATGCTTTCAAGAAAGCAATTGTGCAAGTAGCAGATGGTGAGGTAATTGATTTTTACGGAGAACTTTAATTGAATCAATAAAATGGCAGTTAAAAAATTAAAACCTGTAACTCCAGGAACCCGATTTAGAGTAGCTCCAGCATTTGACGAGATTACAGCGTCTAAGCCGGAGAAGTCTCTTCTCGCTCCTGTAAAGAAAACAGGTGGTAGAAATAATGAAGGCAAGATGACCGCACGCTACATTGGTGGTGGTCATAAGCGAAGACTACGTATCGTAGACTTTAAGCGCACTAAGTTTGGAGTACCTGCTACTGTGAAGAGCATTGAATACGATCCAAACCGTACAGCCCGTATTGCCCTACTGTATTATGCAGACGGTGCTAAAGCCTACATTATCGCTCCGGAAGGTTTGCAAGTGGGACAAACAGTGATTTCCGGTGAGAAGGTTGCTCCAGAAGTGGGCAACGCCATGCACATGGTCAACATCCCAATGGGTACAATTGTACACAATGTAGAATTGAAGCCGGGTAAAGGTGGTGCATTGGCTAGAAGTGCTGGGGGATATGCTCAGATCGTGGCTAGAGATGCTAGGTACGTGACGGTAAAGCTTCCTTCAGGAGAAATGAGATTGATTCTTGGTGTGTGTATGGCGACAGTGGGAACTGTTTCTAATGCAGATCACATGAACGTTGTGTTGGGTAAAGCTGGCCGTAAGCGTTGGCTAGGTGTGAGACCTCGTACTCGAGGGGTAGCGATGAACCCAGTAGATCACCCGATGGGTGGTGGTGAAGGCCGTTCTTCTGGTGGACACCCTAGATCACGCAAAGGACTTCTTGCGAAGGGTAAGAAAACCAGATCTCCCAAGAAGTATTCAAACAAGTTCATCATCAGCAAAAGATCTAAGTAATTATGGCACGTTCATTAAAAAAAGGTCCTTATATCGAGCACCATCTGGTGAAGAAAGTAGATGTTATGAACGAGTCTGGCAAGAAATCTGTCATCAAGACTTGGTCAAGAAAATCTATGATTTCCCCAGACTTCGTAGGTCATACCTTCGCTGTGCATAACGGGAATAAGTTTATCCCTGTGTTTGTAACCGATAATATGGTAGGTCACAAATTGGGTGAATTTGCACCTACGCGTAACTTCCGTGGCCACATTGCTAAAAAAGATAAAGGAAAGAGATAATCATGGAAGCACTAGCAAGATTGAAAAATGTTCCTACCTCCCCTCGTAAAATGCGCTTAGTTGCAGATTTAGTGAGAGGCAAGCGAGTAGGTGTGGCACTGAGTATTTTGAAATTCACGCCCAACCATGCTGCAATCCGTTTGGAGAAGTTAGTTCTCTCTGCGGTAGCCAATTGGCAAGCAAAAAACCCTGAAGTGAAATTGGAAGAGGCAGAGCTTTTCGTAAAAACCATCATGGTGGACGAAGGTCGGTCTTTAAAAAGGCTTCGGACTGCTCCTCAGGGACGTGGACACAGAATTCGCAAAAGATCCAATCATGTAACCCTCGTTATTGATTCATTCAGTACAGAGGAAGTTACCGCTGATGTAGTAGTAACTAACGAAAAGGCAAATTAAGAAAGACTATGGGACAAAAAATTAACCCAATAGGATTTAGACTTGGTGTAGTCAAAGGCTGGGATTCCAACTGGTATGGTGGGAAAGACTTTGCTGAGAAGCTATACGAAGATCAACAAATCCGTAAGTACGTTCTTGCCAGAATACCTAAAGGCGGTATTGCCAAAGTGATCATTGAGCGTACGCTTAAGAGAATCACCTTGACAATCCATACTGCTAGACCAGGTGTTGTCATTGGTAAGGGTGGTGCCGAAGTAGATAAGCTTAAGGAGGAACTAAAGAAGATCACCAACAAGGATATTCAGATTAATATCTTTGAGATTAAGCGTCCCGAAATGGATGCTAAATTGGTAGGTGAGTCTATCGCACAGCAACTTCAAGCTAGAATATCTTTCCGCCGTGCAATGAAGCAGGCGATAGCAGCCACCATGAGAGTGGGCGCTGAAGGAATTAAAGTTAAGCTTTCTGGCCGATTGGGCGGAGCCGAAATGGCCCGTTCTGAAATGTACAAAGAGGGAAGAATTCCTCTTCACACGCTTAGAGCAGACATCGATTATGCACTATCTGAAGCACTTACTGTGTACGGATTGATCGGCATTAAGGTCTGGATCTTCAAGGGTGAGGTGTACGGAAAAAGAGACCTTTCTCCAAACCAGGGTGCAGCAAACGAGCCGAAAGGTCAGCGTACGCCAGCGCCAAAGGGACGTGAGAAAGACGGTCCAAAACGCAGAAAAAGAAACTAATTTTCCCTTTCCAAGTGAGAAATCATGTTACAGCCGAAAAGAACTAAATATAGGAAAATGCACAAGGGCCGTGTCAAAGG
>JAURGC010000161.1 GCA_030833985.1 Algoriphagus sp.
GTATCTGCAGCCACCTGGAGTTCATGCTGGAAAGTATGTCCTGCAAGTGTCGCGTGGTTCACTTCAATATTCAATTTGAAATCCTTGTCCAATCCAAAGTGTCTTAGGAATCCAATCACCGTTTCCGAATCGTAATCGTATTGATGCTTGGTCGGCTCCATCGGCTTTGGCTCGATAAAGAAGGTGCCTTTGAATCCATTTTTACGGGCATAATCTCTGGCCATGGTCAGAAAACGAGCCAGATGTTCCTTCTCCCGCTTCATATCGGTATTCAATAAAGACATGTAGCCTTCTCTACCGCCCCAGAACACGTAGTTTTCACCTCCTAATTTGATGGTTGCATCCAAGGCATTTTTCACTTGGGTACCCGCAAAAGCCAGCACATCAAAGTTTGGGTTGGTAGAGGCTCCATTCATGTAGCGAGGATTGCTAAACACGTTAGCAGTACCCCAAAGCAATTTGATTCCACTAGCCTTTTGATGGTCAACAGCATGATCTGTGATGATCTGCATGCGCTTCTCGTATTCGGACAAGGTAGATCCTTCATCGATTAGATCTATGTCGTGAAAGCAGTAGTATTCTGCACCAATTTTGGTCATGAATTCAAAAGCCGCATCCATCTTGTCTTTTGCTCGCTGAATGGGATCAGAACTTACATCCCAAGGATGTTTGATAGTCCCTGGACCAAAAGGATCTCCTCCCGTTCCACAGAAGGAATGCCAGTAAGCGATTGCAAACTTAAAATGTTCCTTCATGGATTTGCCAGCAATGACTCTGTTGGGATCATAGTAGCGGAAGGCCATTGGATTGTCACTTTCTTTGCCTTCAAATTGAATTTTCCCAATATTGGGAAAAAATGAATTAGCCATAGTTTTAAAGGTTATTGATTATAGGTTATAGAAATAGGTTTAATTTTTAGGATTGAGTATCTGCGGTCAGTTGTTCCAATCGAGCAAGCCATGCCTGGTACACTTCATCGTAGCGATCCGCAATTGCAGGATTTGGAGCTAAAGTTTGGAGTTTGGTTAATCCAATAAATGCTTCTTCTTCACTAGTAAATATACCTGCTCCCAAACCTGCTCCGCGTGCTGCCCCTTGTGCTCCATCGGTGTCGTAAAGCTCTAAATTCACTTGATTCATTTGGACAAAGGTTTCTCGAAAAATTGGACTTAAAAACATATTGGCATGACCTGCCTTTACAGTAGCTAAAGTCATTCCCATGTCCTTCATAATTCGAAAACCATAGGTTAAGGCGGATACAATTCCTTCTTGAGCGGCACGTAGGAGATGACCTTGACCGTGCTTTAGTAAGTCCAAATCAAGTAAGTGAGCACCTACTGGCTTATTTTGTAGAATACGCTCCACCCCATTCCCAAAAGGCAAAAAAGTTAACTTATCTGACCCAAGAGGAGCTTTGCTAGCAAGTGTGTTCATATCCTCGTAACTAAGTGAATTTCCTCCCAGCATTCTTTTAAGCCAAGAATTGAGGATTCCAGTACCATTGATACAAAGTAGCACGCCATAAGAAGGAGTACTTGGTGAATGGTTTACATGAACAAAAGTATTTACTCTAGATTTGGGGTCGTATACAGGAGTATTAGCCACGCCGTACACCGTGCCAGAAGTTCCTGCTGTAGTTGCTAATTCACCTGGATGAAGTACTTGCAAGGAAAAGGCATTGTTGGGCTGATCTCCAGCTCGGTAAGCAATTGGGATTCCAGCTTCCAATCCTGTTTCAGCTGATGCGGTTGCAGAAACTTTGCCTTGAAGGGAGAATGAAGGCACTGCTTCGGGAATCCATTCTTTTGGAATTTGCATTTCTGCAAGCAAAGGCTCACTAAGTCCGTTTTCTTTAAAATCCCAAAAGATACCTTCGGAAAGTCCTGTTTCTGAGGTAAGGATTTCCCCACTCAACTTCATGGCAATATAATCCCCTGGAAGCATGATTTTATAAATCTGTTCGGCTAACTCCGGTTGATTTTCGATTACCCATCGCAATTTAGAAGCCGTGAAATTCCCCGGAGAATTGAGCAAGTGTGGAAGGCAGTACGCTGCTCCCAAACTTTGAAAAGCTTTTTCCCCTTGGGCTACAGCCCTACTGTCACACCAAATGATGGAAGAGCGGAGAACTTGATGAGATTTATCCACACAAACCAACCCATGCATCTGGTAAGCGATACCAATAGCGGATATTTCACCCATTTGAACATCAGCTGCTTGACGAACAAATGCAATACCTTCCTTTACATAGCCCCACCACATTTCAGGATCCTGTTCAGCCCATCCTGATTGGGTGGATTGAATTGGCATTTCTACAGCAGGAAAAGCTTTAGCAATTATGGATTTACCAGTTTTTGCATCTAAAAGACAAACTTTTACAGAAGAGCTGCCTAGATCAATACCGAGAAGTAGCTTTCGCATATTACCAGAAGATAGTATAAAGTGCAGCAATAATTCCTACGATCAGAATAGCCCCAATCTTGAAACCAGTGCTTGTTTTGAACAATTCCTTTGAAACATCAATACTGTTGGGATGGTCTTTCCCTTTGCCTTCTACAAGAGATATTCCAATCATAAGGACTGCAAGTACCACAAAAACCCAACCCATTCGGTCGATAAAAGGCAAGGCGGGGAATACAATTTTGAGGACCACAGAAAGCGGAATACTGAGAGATGCACCCACAAGCGCTGCATTTGAGGTAGTTTTTTTCCAGAAAACCCCAAAGAAGAAAATGGCAAATACTCCAGGACTAATGAAACCGGTATATTCTTGAATAAATTGGAAAGCCTGGTCCAATTGTCCCAAAGCCGGTGCCACAAATGCTGCAACAATAAAGGAAACAATTGCGGTAATCCTACCTACGCGCACTTTGCTCGCTTCGGAACTATTCTTTCCAAAATACTTGGAATAGATATCCATGGTAAAAATAGTGGAAGTACTGTTGGCCATAGAGGCAAGGGAAGAAACAATTGCTGCTGTCAAGGCAGCAAAAGCAAGACCCTTTAATCCTGTAGGCAAAATTTGAAGTAAGGAAGGATAGGCACGATCAGACTTGATCAAGCCAGTAACCGGATCTTTCATGGACTCAATAAATCCAAGATCCGTACCATTTGAAACAATTACCAAGGCAGCTATTCCTGGAACTACTACAATGACTGGCATAAGTAACTTTAGAAATCCAGCAAAAATCATCCCCTTTTGTGCTTGATCTAAGTTCTTTGCAGCAAGGGCGCGCTGAGTGATGTATTGATTAAATCCCCAATAGCTAAGATTTGTAATCCACATCCCCCCTATCAATACGGACAAACCAGGAAGATCGAGGTAAGCATCTCTGGTACCTCCCTGTCCATCGGATACCATCATCTCTCCTTTGGACAAAATCATCGAAAAATGGCCTGGAACCTCATTCCTTAAAATGGCTAGTCCTTGCCAGGCGTCCCCATCTCCTACCATACCCAAAGCGATGTAAGTAGTGGCTAATCCACCACCAATCAAAAAGACCACTTGGATTACATCTGTCCAAGCTACTGCTTTCAATCCACCATAAATGGAATACAGCATTGCAAATAAAGCAAGGCCCACAATTCCATAAGTTAATGGAATACCTAAAATCGTATTCAAGCTCAACGCCCCGAGGTAGAGGACGGAAGTCAAATTCACAAATACATACAAAAGCAACCAAAACACAGCCATGGTAGTCCGTACACGTGCATCGTATCGGTCAAATAGGAAGCCAGGCATCGTGTAAATCCCTTTTTTCAAATAAACTGGTAAAAAGAAAATAGCGACCACTAAAAGTGTAGCCGCTGCCATCCATTCGTAGGTGGCAATAGCAAGGCCCAAAGCATATCCTGAACCAGACATGCCAATAAATTGCTCCGCCGAAATGTTTGACGCAATTAAAGAGGCTCCTACAGCCCACCAAGGCAGGGCTTTACTTGCGAGAAAATAGTCAGATGAATTTTTCACATGGCCTTTCTTTTCACGGGAAACAAAAAATCCCATTCCAATGATGAGGAAGGAATAGCCCAGAAAGACTACTAAATCAATGGTTTCTAAAAGCATAACAAGAGGTGAGGATAGGTTATTTACAGATTTTTTTTTGGAAAAACTTGGGTTTATCTGATTTACAAGTGCTAAATATAAAGGTTTGTTACAAAGCAGCACACAGGATTGAATATCAATTCAAGTAAAATCTAAATTTTTTATTTAAATGGAAATCGATTAATAAAAAATGGAATCCCCTACCGATGCCTACAAGTAAAACCCCAATTCATCCTTGGCTGACTCTAAAAACAGGATGTGAAAACGAAGTGTATCGCATACGTACAGGCAACTGTTCACATTCGTTCAATATGTAAAATTGTTTAACAAGAATTAGGAATTATATCAGGTCAAACCGCTTAATTTCAAGGATTAATAGCTATTTATTCAAACAAAATCCGTAAAATTGTGTCAATTTTTTCCTTAGCATCATTTTTGGGGCTAGTTGATTTATGGCAAATAAAAGCAGTGTATTTGATATGATTGGACCGATTATGATTGGCCCCTCTTCTTCACATACTGCCGGTGTAATTCGAATAGCTAGAGCCTCCATTCGTGTATTGGGTGGAACACCGGAAGAAGCAAAAATCACTTTTTATAATTCCTTTGCAAGAACATACGAAGGACATGGCAGTGATCGCGCCATTTTAGGCGGATTGATGGATTTCAAAACTGATGATCTTCGGATCAAAGATGCTTTAGAAATTGCTAGTCAAACTCGTTTAAACTACAGTTTTAAATCTATTGGAAACTCATCCATTCATCACCCCAATACAATCAAACTACAACTTCAAAAAGGCTCACGAAGGGTAGAAATCACCGGTGAAAGTTTAGGAGGCGGAGTGATTAATATTTCTGAAGTGGATGGATTTGTAGCCAATTTTTCAGCACAAAACCATACCTTAATTATTAAAGCGGAAGATATTTCTGGTGCAATTGCCTTTATTTCAAGTGTGATTGCGCAGGAAAAAGTAAATATTGCAACCATGTCAGTATCTAGAAA
>JAURGC010000196.1 GCA_030833985.1 Algoriphagus sp.
CGATTCCCTGATTCTTTTGCTCACCCAGATCAGGTGCGGCATGGCCACCGAATCAGCAATGAGGCCATCCTAGTATGTCGACAATTTCCTGCTGGACCCGTCCACCTCAATATTCCTTTGCGGGAACCTTTTTATCCTGAGGAGGGAGAACTCTTTCATTTCCCGAAGCATCCTCCAGTAGTTAGGTTGGAACCTTCCGAGGTACGTCTGGGCGAAATGGCACTCGGAAAATTGAAATCAGAATTAGCTAATTTTCAACGTATCCTACTAGTTCCAGGACAGCAAGCCTCGAACCCTTCCCTGCTTGCACTAATTGAGCGATTGGCACAAAATCAACAGGTTGTCGTCGTAGCGGATACCCTATCCAACCTACAAGGAAAGGGTACTATTACCTTGCATGACCATTGGTTGGGACGGGAAGAACTTCATGCAGCGCTAGCACCCGACCTAGTGATTAGCTTTGGTAAATCCATTATTTCCAAGTCCCTCAAACTTTTCCTTCGCAAGCAAGACCTACAACATTGGCATATTCAGCCCGATGGACAAGCCAAAGATACCTACGCAGGACTTACCCGGATCTTGGGCTCCGAGCCCTTCGCATTTTTGACTTGGCTGAGCACGCATCTTCCACCTATGGAATCCGATTATGCACCGCGTTGGCAGCTGCTCGAAGAGCAGATTGCCAGTAGCCTACCCCTAGCTTTAAAGGAAGTGGAGTTTGGGGAATATTCGACAGTGAAACAAGTTTTGGATGCCTTACCAGCAAATGGGCAATTGCATGTTGCCAATTCCATGGCAATCCGTTACGTGAATTTTTTGGGGAGACGTACACAAGAAATTTGCTGCAACCGGGGCACATCAGGCATCGATGGAAGCAACAGTACGGCGGTAGGTGCCAGTTTGATTTCCCAGGCTCCGGTCACTTTACTTACTGGAGACATGGCCTTTTTCTACGATCGAAATGCCTTTTGGCACAATTATCCCATGCCCAATTTACGAGTGATTGTGCTGAACAACCAGGGGGGGGGGATATTCCGATTAATCGATGGGCCTGCTCGGCAACCCGAGTTGGAAGAGTTTTTTGAGACCAAACAAGCCTTGAGCGCTAAGTCACTTGCTGAAGAGTATGGATTTGGGTATGCATCAGTCATGACTTCGGAGCAGCTAGAATCTGCCCTTTTGAAGTTTTACGAACCTAGCCTACAGCCAAAAATCATCGAAATAATTAGCGATAGCCCTAGGAATGCTGCTATCCTAAAAAAAATAAAAGGAAGCATTTCTGCTTCCTTGGTAAACTAGAGCTGTTGACTTAAGCTCCTATTTTTTCTGAAAAACACGAATGTAGTCCACCTTCATTTCCTGAGGGAAAACCGTACTTGCATCAGGACTACCGGGCCAAGTACCCCCCACTGCGACATTCAAGATAAAGAAGAAGGGCTTCTGAAATTCATTCAATTCCACCGGCCGAATGTCAATGACATGGTATTGGACATTATCCAAAAGCCAAACGATTTTTTCTGCATCCCAAATAATTGAAAAAACATGGTATTCGTCATTGAAGATTCCAAAGGGTAGGCTTGTTTTTCCTCCATAGTTGGCATTACTCCCGGCATTGTCCCAATGCACGGTTCCATGAATGGTTCCATCTCTATTTTCCGCGCTACCACCAACCAGTTCCATGATGTCAATTTCTCCGCATTTGGGCCAGCTGACTTCAGAGATATTTTCGCCCAACATCCACAAGGCAGGCCAAATTCCTTGCCCTTTTGGAAGTTTGGCTCGGATGTCCACTCTTCCGTAAGTAAAAAATCGTTTCCCTTTGGTAATTAATCGAGAAGAAGTGTAATTCCTTGAGCCAGCACTTTCCTTTTTTGCGGTGATGATTAGGTTACCATCTTGTAGACTTGTGTTTTCCTTCTTGTAAAACTCCAATTCCTGATTCCCCCAGCCGCAAAGATCTGGGCATCCATCTCCTAGTTCAAATGTCCAATCCGAAGAAAGCGTAGCCCCGGAAAACTCATCTGCCCAAACCATCGTGTATCCCTCGTAGCTATCTGGACTTGTATATCCTGCATTTGGACCCAGTCCCAGCAAGGCTGCATTCATACTAATGGTCTGAGATGCAACCACAAAATCCGTTTCTGTTGCATGTGCCTGTACATTTAATTGATAATTCCCTTTTTCAGTATACTTTTTGGTGGCGGTGTTGCCATCAACCCGCTGACTGGTCTCTCCTGGAGTACCAAAACTAACCTTGAAATAGGCTGTATTATCCGCTGTGAAATTTGCTTTAACCTCCCCATTACCAAGGTATTCCACGGTCACAACTAGATTATCCGGTAATTTGACAGGGGCCTCCGTGTCAGCTTCCGAACAAGAGGAAAAGAAAGCGGAAACAAAAAGGAGGGTGATTAGCGCAAGAAATTTATGCATAAGGTGATTATTTTTGGCTAAAGATAAAGTCAACAGAATATCCAACAAAACTTTACTAAAAAATAGCATACTGGCAATTATAGCAATAATTATACGTACAAATTGATTTTTATCTAGAAAGTGAATACTACTCAATCAGATAACCCATTTTTTAAATTAAACTCATTGCTTTACCTAAAACCGGGTTGCGATTGGCGGATTTCCAGATCATGCTTAGCTCAGTAAATTGAGGTATGTCAGGAATCTGCAATCCTCTAACGGCCACTTGATAGCCCACGAGTAGGGAAGATGGGACAATTGCCACACCCAAGCCATTTTCCACTAAGCGAAAAATAGTTAGTGCATGCACAGATTTGTGTTTGATTTTGGGTTGAAACCCAGCATCTCGGCAAATCCCCATGATTTGCTCGAAATAGTGGTTCGAATAATCCGAGGAGAACAAAATAAATGGCGCAGTGGCAAATTGCGATAAGGAGTGAAAGTCGGATTCCTGAAGGGGATACTCTTTAGGTACCACCACAGAAAAACTATCTCTAAGAACCACTTTTCGCTCTAGGCCTTCGGGCAAAGACGCCACTCGCACAAAGCCCAGGTCCAATTTATCCTTTTGAATCATCTCTATTTGCAGGGAATTGCTCAGTTCCTCTAGGCTTGTTGAAATCGCAGGATAATGCGCATTCAATTCCCGAAGTAGGTAG
>JAURGC010000118.1 GCA_030833985.1 Algoriphagus sp.
TACCACCTTGCAAAAAGACGAAGCCTGGATTCAAACTGAATTGACTAATTTTAAAAAGATAGCAGAAAAATATTTGATCTCAATGCACTAACTTCCAGTCACCACTTCTTACAACCCAACACCCAAAATGCCTGCCGATAAACCCTATATTTTAGCCTTAGATCAGGGCACTACCAGTTCCCGAGCCTTGATTTTTAATCAAAAAGGAGAGATTGTCTCCCTAGCTCAGAAGGAATTTACCCAATTCTTCCCCCAACAAGGATGGGTAGAGCACGATCCGGAAGAAATCTGGTCCAGCCAGTCCAGTGTATTGATGGAGGCCCTACTCCAAAAATCCATTCGTCCCGACCAAGTCGCAGCAATTGGTATTACCAATCAACGCGAAACCACCATCGTATGGGATAGGAATACAGGCAAAGCATTGTACAACGCGATCGTCTGGCAGGACCGGCGCACAGCAGCCTACTGTGATGCGCTGAAAGAAAAAGGGGCGGCCAACAAAATCGCAGAAAAGACAGGCTTAGTTATCGATGCCTATTTTTCTGCCACCAAAATACGTTGGATTCTGGACCAGGTGCCTGGAGCACAGCAGCGCGCAGAAGCAGGTGAACTGGCCTTTGGGACCGTTGACAGCTGGCTGATCTGGAAGCTGACTGCTGGGAAAAGCCACCTAACAGACATCACCAATGCCAGCCGAACGCTACTCTTCAACATCCATACCCAACAATGGGATCAAGAGCTGCTTGATCTTTTTAATATCCCCAGCTCCATGCTTCCCGAAGTAAAAAGTTGTAGTGAAGTATTTACCGAGACGGCAGGAGATGTACTCAACACCAAAATTCCAATTGCTGGAGTAGCTGGAGATCAGCAAGCAGCACTTTTTGGGCAACTTTGCACCCAGCCAGGCATGGCCAAGACTACCTATGGAACTGGCTGTTTTCTGGTGATGAATACTGGCAAGAAAGCCGTTCGCTCCCAAAATCAGCTCCTGACAACAGTAGCATGGAAAATTGGAAATGAAATCAATTACGCCTTGGAAGGGTCTGTATTTATTGGAGGAGCAGCCATTCAATGGCTTCGAGACGGACTTAAATTGTTTGCCGATGCCAAGGAAACCGAAAAGCTAGCCACCAGCGTCTCTGGCAACGATGGGGTGTATTTCGTACCTGCGCTTGCTGGATTGGGTGCTCCACACTGGGATCAGCAGGCTCGAGGAGCCTTTTTTGGAATTACCCGAGGCACCACCACAGCACATTTCACTAGAGCTGCTTTGGAAGCCATCGCTTACCAGGTCTTCGATGTCCTAAAGGCCATGGAAAAAGACTCGGGCAAACCCACAAAAGAGCTTCGAGTCGATGGTGGAGCTACTGCCAATAACTTTCTGATGGAGTTTCAAAGTAACCTATTGAATTGTGAGATCAAGCGCCCAAAGATTATAGAAACCACGGCATTGGGCGCCGCATTTTTAGCAGGCTTGGCAGTAGGCTTCTGGAAAGATCAGGAGGAGCTTCAAAAACTATGGCAGCCAGACAAGACCTTTTCTCCTGCAATGGAAGACAGTAAAAGAGAAAAATTAGTACATTTTTGGCATAAAGCAGTTGAAAGAACTAAAAACTGGGAAGAATGAATCCACTAGTAGCAGAATGTATTGGAACGGCCTTAATTCTCTTGTTGGGAACAGGAGTAGTGGCCAATGTGATTTTACCGGGAACTAAAGGAAATGGTGCAGGATTAATTGCCATCACCACAGCCTGGGCTTTGGCAGTATTTTGTGGGGTAGTGGTGGCAGGACCCCACAGTGGTGCCCACCTCAATCCAGCTGTCACTATCGGATTGGCCGCAGTAGGTAAATTTGACTGGGCACTTGCACCAGGATATATTTTAGCACAACTCGCAGGAGCCATGGTTGGATCAGGATTGGCTTGGGCTATGTACCGACATCATTTTGAGATGACGGATGATCCTGGATTGAAGCGAGGGGTCTTTTGTACAGATCCTACGGTACGGAATTTTTCAACCAGCGTACTCTCTGAAGCCCTCGGAACGTTTGTACTAATCTTTGTAATTCTTTACATCGCTGGAGCCAACCTTGAGGATTCAGGTAAAACCCCTATTGGATTAGGTTCTATTGGCGCAATTCCTGTTGCTTTCTTAGTTTGGGCAATCGGCTTGGCTTTAGGGGGCACCACCGGCTATGCGATCAACCCTGCCCGAGATCTTGGTCCAAGAATCATGCATCAACTCTTGCCCATCAAAGGAAAAGGAGACTCAGATTGGAGCTATGCTTGGGTACCCGTTGTAGGACCCATTTTGGGTTCGCTTTTGGCCGCTGGATTGTTTCTTTTAGTTGGAAATTAGTTTTAACCCGAGTAGACCATGACCAAAGAGACTGCCATCAAACTGTTTGAAGAAAAGCAAGTGCGCAGCATTTGGGATGACACGCAAGAGAAATGGTATATATCTATTGTGGATGTAATTGCATTACTCACCAAAAGTAGTGATGCAAATGCCTATTGGAGAAAGCTTAAACAAAGATTAAAAGAAGAAGGAAATGAAACCGTGACGAATTGTCACGGTTTGAAAATGCTAGCTGCCGACGGCAAAATGCGAATGACCGATGTAGCTGATGTCGAGCAACTTTTTCGTTTAATACAATCCATTCCTTCTCCCAAATCAGAGCCCTTTAAATTATGGTTGGCACAGGTAGGATCAGAACGATTGGATGAAATGCAAGATCCAGAATTGAGTATAGACCGGGGGTTGGAACAATACCTAAAACTTGGCTACTCTGAAAACTGGATCAACCAACGATTGAAAAGCATTGAGATACGGAAAGAACTCACCGATGAATGGAAAAAACGAGGATTGAAAGAAGGGGTGCAGTTTGCCACACTCACCGATATTATTTCCAAAGCCTGGAGCGACAAAACCACCAAAGAATATAAAGTCCTAAAAGGCTTAAAAAAAGAGAATTTGAGGGATAATATGACCAATACCGAGTTGATCTTGAACATGCTTGCAGAAGCCTCTACAAAAGAAATTTCGGCTGCCACCAATCCAAAAGATTTTGATGAAAATAAGAAAGTTGCCAAACAAGGTGGTAATGTTGCTAAAGTGGCAAGGTTAGAACTGGAAGGCAAGACAGGTAAAAAAGTGGTGACCTCTTTGAATGCCAAAGATGCTTTGAAAGCACTGCCTGAAGAAAAGGATAAACCAAAAAAGAATAAAGGAAAATAGCACCCCATGAAAGCTAACGAATTACAGATAATTAACTTTTTGCAGGCTCCCAATGTGCAGTTTGTAATTCCTGTTTACCAGCGAAATTATGATTGGACTAACACCGAATGTAAAGATTTACTGAATGATATTATATCAGTAGAAACAGACGATAGAGGGACACATTTTATTGGAAGCATTGTATTTGTACACGAAGGTACCTACAGCACAAGTGAAGTAAAAGAATTGGTGATTATTGATGGACAACAGCGTTTAACAACTGTTAATATTTTGTATGTAGCATTGTACCGTTTTGCAAAGGATAACGGAAAGGCCCAGGAAGCAGAAAGGCTTTACAATATGTTTTTAACAAATCAATATGTTAAAAACGAATCGAGCAAATTAAAACTGAAACAAACGGATGCCAATTCTATCGCTTTCAAAGCTATTTTGTTGGGGACAGATAATCGTTCAATGACTTATTCCAATGTTACAGAGAACTACAACTTTTTCAGAAGTATCATCACTGATGAAAATTTTGAAACTATACTTAGGGGGTTGAATAGACTGATTTTTGTAGAAATCTCATTAGAGCGTGATAAAGATGACCCACAAAGGATTTTTGAAAGTTTAAATTCAACAGGTTTAGACTTGTCGCAATCAGACCTGATTCGGAATTACATTTTGATGGATTTACCTTCAAAAGATCAAACCCGGATTTTTGAAACCATTTGGAACCCAATTGAAGAAAACGCCAGGGATTATGTAAAGCAGCGTTCGTTGGTTTCTGAATTTATTCGGGATTACCTGACACTAAGAAATAAGAAGATCCCCAACAAAAATAAAGTTTACGCAGAATTTAAAAGTATTTACGTCAACAAGAAAAATGAAGCATATCATCAGGAATTGGAAAATATAAAATCCCTTTCCATTCATTACAGAAAGTTTATAAATCCTTCAACCGTTCCAGATTTAAGCATACGAAAAGAGCTTGAATATATCAATCGCCTGGAAATTAATGTCGCCTATCCATTTTTATTGCAAGTGTTTGAAGATGCCGACAATGGATTTTTGAGCAAAGAAGATTTGTTAAAAGTGTTAAAATTGGTTCAAAGCTATGCCTGGAGAAGATTTATTGTAGGGCTTCCAACTAATGCTTTGAATAAAATCTTTATGACACTATACTCAGAAGTTGACACAGAAGAGTATTACGAAAGCATTGCAAAAGCATTGTTAAAGAAAAAAGGAAGTGCAAAGTTTCCGAGTAACGAAGATTTAAAAACATCGCTTAAAGACAAAGACCTTTACAATACGCAACCCAAGAACAGAAACTACATGTTTGAGATGTTGGAGAACTACAACAATCGGGAATATGTAAGCACCAGTAATGAGCATATAACTATTGAACATATTTTTCCTAAAAGTCCAAGCGATGATTGGAACAGCCATATTTCGCCTGAAGACTTCTTCCAGTTAAAGGAAAAATACTTAAACACTATAGCCAACTTAACGCTATCAGGAAATAACGGAGCATTAAGTAACAAATCCTTTAAGGAGAAAAAGCAAATGAATGTTGATGGTAATGAGCAAGGCTATAACTACAGCAGACTTTGGCTCAACTCATATTTAAAGTCTATTGAGAAATGGACACTTACGGAGTATGAAGAAAGGCTGAATATAATTTATGAGCGATTCTTAAAGATTTGGGAGATACCTGATATTGAATTAGCTGATACAGATGAATCGGAAGAGCAAAATATATTTGATGCAGAAAGTCCGACACATAAAAAGTTAGAATACTTCATTTTTGAAAACACAAAAGTTGAAGAAGAACATATTGCTCAAATGTATTTTTATGTGATTCGCAGACTTTATGAGAAAAACATGCATCTACTAATCAGCAATCAGGATCTTTTCAAAATAACCAGAGAAATAAAGGATTTCAGATCAGCTCAAGAAGTCGTAAATGGCTGGTATATCGAATCAAATATTGATAGTAATTCCAAATTTGGAATTCTGAAAAAAATTCTTGTTTTGTTTGAATTGGAAGATGAATTATTAGTTAAGTATTCTTCAAATGAAGAAAATAAATCAGAATCCAATCGATTTGGATTAAGGAAAAAGTATTGGCAACAACTTTTACCGCTTTTAGCCAACACAAATTTGTTTGACAATGTGAATCCATCAAAAAGCTATTGGCTTAGTACAGGCGCAGGTATTGGCGGTTTAGCCTATGCTTTAATAATAACAAAATCACATGTCCGAATTGAATTAGACATTATTACATCAAGTAAAGAGAAGAACAAAGCCTACTTCTTAAAATTGAAAAATAACAAAGAAGCCATTGAACAAAAATTTGGTAAACCATTGAACTGGTTAGAATTATCAGATAACAAAATGAGTGCAGTAACATTTAAGTCAGAAGATTTAAACCTATATAACGACACCCACTGGGAAAGAATGAATCAGTTTTTCGTTGAGTATTTACCAAAGTTTGAAAATGCTTTAGGACCATTTATTAAAAGCCTAAAATAAAATAAGAACAAAATAGGGCTAGGACCTCACTCGCTCTCCTATCCAAAAAACCCCAGTACTGGAGAAGGTAGAAGTACCCTCTGGAACCTCGATTTGGGTCAAGTACTGGATTGGAAAAAGGAGTTGACCGTTGGCATTGGATATTTCCAAGGGCTGATTTTCTGCCGCCAAAATCTGTATTTCCGATGCTGCAAACCACTTTGAAAACTTCCCTCCTTTGACCGGATAGTATTTCCAATCCCCATCCACTAGAGTCAAATCCAAGAAGTTGGTCTTTTCTTCAAGTGGCAGGCATTGGAGGTGATTTAGGCCTACCAAATGAACAGCCTTGTGCTGCGAGGCCACCAAATAGTGTAGGCCCTCTTCCAAGGATTGTGAAGTAGAAATCGTCAAAAAACGAAGAGGATATTGTTCTTCCAGCAAGTTCTTATTTTCCTCTTGAAAAGAAGATGTGGCCAGAATGACATCGATTTTTATCCCCCAACTGAGGACCACATCCACACTTTCCTGATCCACAAGGATGGTTGGCGACCATTCGAGTAGTGGGGCAATTGTTTCAAAAGAGATTCCCGCTACCTCCAAAATAAATACGGCTGGCTCCTGTTGCTCTTTGACAAAATGATGGCTAGACATCAGTGCCAGAGTTTTTGGTAAAACTGAAATACATTTTCATAGGCTAGTTTTCCAAGTTGCCCTTCCGTAAGCTCCTGACTTAAGTATGCAAGAATGCTCGGGTATTTGCTGGCATTTTCAGCCAGAGGAAAATAAATAGGGTGACGACTCCGATCAGGAAAATCCTGTGTATAAAAAAAGTCAGCTCCAAAGGCGATCGCGTGCTCATTCAGTTTGGAACCATAAATTAGGTGTTCAAATAGCCTTTCTGGCTGCTCATTATCCAAAAAGGCGCGCAGGAAATTGACCCCAATGATTCCTCCACGATGAATAATCTCCTGGGTAAATTCGTCTGTCAAATTTCGTTTATGATTCCAAATCCTTCGAAAATTAGAGTGACTTGCTAGAATGGGAATGGGTAGCTGATTCCCGTCAATGTGATTCAAAATCCCTTCTGCCAAAAGATCCGATGTATGCGAAAGGTCTACTGGAATCCGCTTGCCTGCTAGGTAGTCGAGTAGCCGCTTGCCATCGGTTTTCAATCCGATGCCCTCGGTATAGTTTCCTCCTCCAAAACGATTTTCGGTATGGTGGGTGAGACTGATGTAGGCCAGCTTTCCCACCTTTTCTAGCAAGCCATCAAACTGAGTATAGATTTCTTTCCAAGAAGCTGTTGGAGTACCCAATCCCGCAGCATTCTCTATGGAGGCTATAATTCCAAGTTGATTGCTCCTCTCTAGCTTTTGCTGAAATGCTGCATCCCATAGACAAACCGTCTCGGGATGGTCTTCAAGCAGCTTCACAAAAATATCAGCCTGCCGACTTGCCAACTCCATGCTTTCGGGATGCACGTCCGTGTAGATGGCCAGCACCTGTGCACGTACTCCACCGGCTTTCAACCAGGGAAAAGCACAAGGGATTTGGGTAGGATCAAA
>JAURGC010000190.1 GCA_030833985.1 Algoriphagus sp.
TGCTCGTTGATGTCTTTGGCATCAGCAGGGATAAGAAACAATAAAATAGAGTTTCGCTCAATGTGTCGCAAAAATCGAATTCCCAAGCCCTTCCCCTCAGCAGCTCCTTCGATGATTCCTGGGATATCTGCCATTACAAAGGATTTATCATCCCGGTAACTCACTACGCCCAGATTGGGCACCAAAGTAGTGAATGGATAATCTCCTATTTCTGGCCTTGCTGCAGAGATGGAAGAAAGTAAAGTAGACTTTCCCGCATTCGGAAATCCTACCAAACCTACATCCGCAAGTAATTTCAATTCTAAAATAATCCACTCTTCAATCCCATCTTCTCCTGGTTGTGCAAAATGCGGAGCTTGATTGGTAGCCGTTTTGAAGTGATCGTTTCCCAAACCTCCTCTTCCTCCCTTCGTAAGAATGATCTCTTGTCCATGGGTAGTAATTTCAAATCGCTTTTCCCCTGTTTCTGCATCTTTAGCTACGGTACCAAGCGGAACTTCCAAAATTACATCTTTTCCATCCGCACCTGTTCTTCTTCCTCCATCACCTCCCTTTCCAGGATCGGCAATGACATGCTTCTTATACTTCAAATGGAGCAAGGTCCAAATTTGGGAACTCCCTTTTAGGATAATATGCCCTCCTCTACCTCCATCCCCTCCATCAGGTCCTCCTTTTGGCACGTGTTTTTCCCTACGGAAATGTACCGAACCTGCGCCTCCTGCCCCGGATCTGGAACAGAATTTAACATAGTCAATAAAATTAGAGTCAGCCATGAGTAGTGAAAGAAAAAAGGCTAAGCCCTAGAGCCTAGCCAAGTCTTGAAAGTACAAATCTAACTAAAAGCTTCAAATCAAAAGCCATCGATTACGGCAGTAATCTGATTAAAGATATCTTCAATCTGACCTACCCCATTTATCTGATGAAGTTTTTCCTGTCTTTCATAGTAAGAAGCCACTGGCAAAGTCTCGTCCATATAGACTTTAATTCGGGTGTTGATTTTTTCTTCCTCCTGATCATCTACACGACCTGAAGTTTTTCCCCTTTCTAAAATCCGTTCTTTTAAGATTGCTGGTGGCACATCCAAAGCTATCATTCCTGAAATATGCATTTCATTTTTTTGGAGCATGGCATCTAATGCCTCTGCTTGAGCAGTAGTACGAGGAAACCCATCAAAAATAAACCCCTTGCTATTGGTGGAAGTGTTGATTTTATGTTCTACCATTTGAATTACTACCGCATCAGGTACCAAATGACCCTGGTCCATATATCCCTTGGCCAATTTTCCCAATTCGGTACCCTCGCCCAAATGTTTCCGAAATAGATCTCCTGTAGACAGGTGGGTTAAGCCATAAGTAGCAATAATTTTTTCACTCTGTGTACCTTTCCCAGCACCAGGAGGTCCAAATAGAACAAGATTAAGCATATAAAAGTTGATTTATGGGATTCTAAGCTGATAAATAGCAGGGAAGTTTCGGCCTTCTCCATCGTAATCAAGACCAAATCCGACCACAAATTTATTCGGAATTTCAAAACCGACATAATCAATTGGATAATTAAACTCAAAAGCATCCTTTTTGAACAATAGAGAGGCAATTGCCGTCCGCTTAGGTTGTAAGTCAATCAACTGATTTAGTAAATAGGATATACTTTTTCCCGTATCTACAATATCCTCAACCAATAGAATGCATTTGCCTGCAATTGAAGCAGGTATTCCAATCACCTCTGTCACCTTTCCTGTGGATTCCAATCCGGAATACGAAGAGATTTTAAGGAATTCACAAGTGACTGGAATCGGGATGGCTCTTACCAAATCGGCCATGAAAATAAATGAACCGTTGAGTACTCCTACAATCACCAGGTCTTCCCCCCTAAAATCATTTCCAATCTGAAGCCCCAATTGCTTAATTCTTTCCTGAATTTGGTTTTCAGAAAGGTAGGTTTCAAACCATTTATCTTTAATCCATATCTTTTTCATCCAATAAGTTTAAAGTGCGTGCATCAAGTATCGATATACCTGTATCATAGCATCTAAATCCTTTAATGAAACTTTTTCATCTGGACTGTGCACATGGTCTTCTGCTGCGCCTATAAAACACCAATCCATTGCATAGGGAGAAAATTGAATTTCTCTACCATCACTACCGCCATACGCTTCCACCTCAAGTTGATACGAAATTTCACTTTTATCTACAAGGTTGATAAGCCGATCAATAAATTTTTTTCGTGGGATAAATTTATCTCGAATAGAAAGGACCACTCCTTCATGATGATGAATCCCCTCTGTAATCCAAGTAATGTCTGAAATGAGCGCTTGCTTTACAGGGAATGTCTCTTGAATGAACCGTAACAAAAAAGGCATGCTCCCTCCACCATGTTCTTCGTAGGTGGTAAACACTACCCATCCATCCTCTAAGGTCTCACAAAGTTGCAACGCAGTGTAGACCCCAAGCCGATTATCGAGGTAGGACGCTTGAATAAACTCGGAATCCACCCGTACATCTTGAGCAAAGGAGAGGCGAGTACCCCGGTCAATTTTTCTTGGAAAATCATGAAAAAGTTCATCCCCTTCTACCAACAAGGTACAAGAGATACTTCCTAAACTATCTTTTCCAACTAGTTTTGTACCAGAAATTAATTCTGGGCCTCCAACGGGTACCAGCTGATTGGCATACCGCACCATAAAACCTATGGTGTCCATATGAGCAAATACAGCAGTTCTGGGCGTACCAAAACTCAAAAGGATACAATCCTGAAAATTCTCTCCATAATAAATTTCTGGAGCTACCTTCCAATTGCATTTGTTCTGTTGAATGTATGTATGTATCCAAGATGCAATGCCTGATTCATCCCCTGAAACAGATGGAATTGAAAGTAATTCTTTTAATAAATCAGAGATTGGCATAGATTATGTAAAAATAATTTCCTAAATAACGGTTAAATCATATGAAAACAAATTTGATAAAGGACTTGTTATTCTAAAAAATCCGTTAATTTTGCCATTAATTAATTGTATTTATATTTGCAATCAGACTTACCAATCCTTATAAATCGAAACAAAAATTTTTTGTCATGAAAAAATTAATTCTCTCTACCCTTCTAGCTGGATGCTTAGCTTTTGCAGCTAACTCCCAAGAAATTAACAAGTGGTCCCTCGAGGTTACTACTGGTTTCAATAAGCCAATGGCACCTTTAGCCGCTGGTTTTATTTCGCCAACCCTTAATTTGGGTCACGCAGATCTTGGTGCACGATATATGTTCAATGAGAAATTTGGAGCTAAGCTTGACTATGGATTCGGATCTTTTCAAGAGGCAGACGGCACCAAAGCCTTTGATACAAAATACTTTAGATTAAATCTTCAAGGTGTAGCCAATGTAGGTCGTATCATGAATTTTGAATCTTTCTCCAATAAACTTGGAATGTTGTTTCACA
>JAURGC010000162.1 GCA_030833985.1 Algoriphagus sp.
CTAATTTGTTACATCTTCAAATTTTCCATTTCCAATTGAGGGGCAAAAGGCTGCTGGTAATACCGTTTGCCAGTAGCCTTGTAAAGGGAATTGGCTAAGGCGGCAAATACAGGAGGGAAGAAAGGTTCTCCCAATCCGGTCGGATCTTCCTTGCTATCTACAAAGTGTACTTCGATAGACTTTGGTGTTTCCTTTTGTCGAATCATCCGGTAGGTATCAAAATTGGTCTTCGTTGGCACTCCGTTTTCAAAGGCCAATTCACCGAAAAAGGCATTGCCAATTCCATCCACAATAGCCCCTTCTCCCATGTTGATGGCGGCATCTGGATTGACCACAATTCCGCAATCCACTGCTGCATAGACTTTTTCAACTACTGGCTTGGAATCTACAATCTTGGTATCCACCACTTCGGCCACATAGGAATTGTGGCAAAAATAGGCTGAGACGCCACGATGAACTCCTGCAGCTGGAGTTTTCCAGTTGGACTTGTCTCGGACTAATTCCAATACCCCAGCATAGCGCTTGGCATCGTAATCGTTGTTTTTACCTACAGGGTTTGTTTCTGCCTGCTTGAGCAATTCCAAACGGAAGTCAATAGGATCTTTACCCATTAATTCTGAAAGCTCATCCAAAAAGCTCTGTTCGGCTGCAGCAATAAAGTTAGATCGAGGAGCACGAAAGGCCCCAATAGTGATATTCGAAGGGAGGTCCCAACTTTCTGCCAAATAATTAGCTATAGCTCCCGCTGGGAAGCGGTTCGCATGTAGTGGGGATTCAGGAATTCCCCCAGCTTTGACATGCAGGGCTAATAAGTTGTTGTTTTCATCCAAGGCTGCTCGGTATGTGGCAGAGTAGGTAGGGCGATATACTCCAGAAGTAAGGTCATCTTCTCGAGTATAGACCATTTTAACAGGCGCTTGAATTTTTTGTGAAATCAATGCAGCTTCTGTCATGTGGTGGCTATAGGCTCTTCGGCCAAATCCTCCACCCATCCTTGCTAGGTTAATCTGTATGTTTTCTTTTGGAATACCTAAGGCTTGAACCAAGGTTCCCATTATTGATTCTGGAGCTTGTGTGGGTCCATATATCACCGCTTTATCTCCTTTTACATCAGCAAAGCAGTTCATTGGTTCCATCGTATTGTGTGCCAAAAAAGGAGCAGTGTAAGTTTTTTCAATCACTTTTGCTGCTTTCTTAAACATTCCTTCAGGATCACCATCTCTTCTAACTACGTTTCCAGGTTTGGTAATAAATTCCTTCATTCGGTCTTTGTGACTATTGGAATTCTCCAATCCAGAAGGAACTTTGATTTTAGTATTTGGACGTCCCCCAAATCCCCCAATTTCAAAACTTGATTCAGGTGCGGGTTCCCATTCCACCACCAAATTATTTTTGGCTTGCATCACTTCCCAAGTAGAGTCCCCTACAAGGGCAATAATTTCTGGAAAAGTGGCTGTATCAAAGAAGTTTCTTCCATAATCTTCTTTGAATAAGTTAATGGAAAAGACATCTAAGATTCCAGACATTCCACTTACCGAGCTTTTGTCAAAAGATTTTAACTTCAATCCAAAAGCAGGTGGATGGATGATCGCAGCATACTTCATTCCTTCAACCTTATGATCAATGCCGAAGAGGGGCTTGCCAGTAACGATCTTTTTAGCATCCACATTCTTTTTGGAGCTACCCACTATGTTGAAATCTTTTATTTCTTTAAAAGTTATTTCTTCAGGCACTTCTAGTGTAGCTGCCAATGAAGCCAATTCCCCATAATGAGCCTTTTTTCCACTTAATTTGTGCTCTAAAATGCCAAGTGATGTAGTGATTTCACCTGCAGGAACTTTCCATGTTTGGGCTGCTGCTGCAATCAACATTGCTCTGGCAGTGGCACCAGCTGTGCGCAAAGGTTTCCATCCTTGTCTTATACCTTGACTTCCTCCAGTAAACTGACGATTGTAGCGCTCTGGATAAAAATCTGCTTGTTCAACAATCACTTTTTCCCAATCCATATCCAGTTCCTCTGCCAAGATCATCGGCATCGAAGTTTTGATATTCGAACCAAATTCAGGATTAGATGAGAAGAGCGTTACTACTCCATTTTCTCCGATTTTGATATAGCTATTGAGCTCAAACCATTCCTTGGGCATTGCCAAAAGCTCCTCTGAACCAGTAGGTTTGCACCCTGCTAGCCAGCTAAAGCTCAGTACCATGCCTCCGCCAGCTAAGGCCGAAACTTTCAAAAAAGACCTGCGATTTAAATTTTTATTTAAAGTTGCCATAGGGTTGTTTGATTAAAGGTTTTGGGAAGCAGTTTTTACAGCAGCCCTGATTCGCAGGTAAGTTCCACAGCGGCAGATATTTCCATTCATCGCGTTTTCGATGTCCGCATCAGAAGGATTTGGATTTTGCTGAAGTAAAGCTGCTGCAGTCATGATTTGACCGGCCTGGCAATAGCCACATTGGGGGACATCGTGCTCTACCCAGGCTTTTTGAACTGGGTGGTCTCCTTCCTCAGAAAGCCCTTCAATTGTAGTAATTGAGGCTTCTTCTACTGCTGAAATAGGCAGCTGACAGGAGCGAACTGCATTACCATTGAGGTGAATGGTGCAGGCACCACATTGAGCAATACCGCAACCAAATTTGGTGCCTACTAACTGAAGATGGTCACGGAGCACCCAAAGTAGCGGGGTGTTTGGGTCTACCTCTACTTGCTGAGAGGTGCCGTTAATTTGAAGAGTATAGTTTGCCATAATTAAATTGAAATCAAGAATATTATAAGGTAGGTGTTTTTGTAGACTTAGCTTAATTTTTCAATTATTTTTTATTAAAGTACTGATTTATAATTTTTTATAAAACCAAGTAATACATTTTTTTAAGATTGCTGCAATTGAAAGATTTTGATTATTGATCTTGAAAAGCAGAATCCGCTAGTCTAACACCATGGAATGAAAAGGATTCAATTTCTTTTCTTATTTCTGATAATTCAAAGGGGGTAAACTTGACTTGTAGGGCCCCTAAATTTTCCTTTAAATGTTGGGGACTTGTAGTTCCAGGTATGGGAACAATGAACGGTTTTTGCGCTAGTAGCCAAGCTAAAGCAAACTGCACCATGGTAATTTCTTTTTTCTCAGACCATTTTCGTACTGTTTGAAGGAAAGGCATGTTTTTTAAGAATCCTACCTCAGAAAAGAAAGGCAATTGGGAACGGCGATCGAGCGGATCAAAACGACTGTATTCATTGAACCTACCTGCTAAGAAGGCACGATGAGTGGGCCCCCATGGAACAAATCCTATCCCTAATTCTTCACAGGTGGAGAGAATTTGATTTTCAACTACGCGCTCAGCAAGGTTATATTCTGACTGTAAGGCTGCAACAGGAAGTTCTGCATGTGCCTTACGTAAGGTAGCGGGAGATACTTCTGATAAACCCCAATGCAAAACTTTTCCTGCTTCCATTAACTTTTTTACTGCCCCAGCTACTTCTTCAATTGGGACATTAGGATCCATTCGGTGCAAATAGTAAAGGTCAATGGCTTCTACCTTAAGTCGCTGGAGTGATCCTTCAACTACTTTTGCAATGGATTCAGGACGGCTATTTCTACCTTTTCGCTGATTATTTTCAATTTCAAATCCAAATTTGGATGCAAGGGTTAATTGATTTCGAAAAGGCTTTAACGCCTCTCCTACTAGGGCCTCGCTGGCATAAGGACCATACACTTCTGCAGTATCAAAAAAGGTGATTCCCCTCTCCACTGCTTTGTGCAAATGTGAAATCATTTCTACTTTGGAGGGAGTTGGATTGTAGGTGCCAGACACTAGATTCATACAGCCTAGCCCAAGCCCCGAAACCTCTAGCGGTCCCAATTTGCGGGTAGGGAGTTCGGTTGGTTTCCTATCAAATTTGTCACTCAAAGATGAATTAAATGGTTGAGAAAGCAGCTGAGGTGCTGTTACTAAACTTGCTCCTGCAAGTGCTGCTTGTTTGAAAAAAAATCTTCTATTTACTTCCTTTTTAGGCTTCATTGAGAAAAATATTTTTTTAATGATTTGAGAGAATGGCTTGTTGTACGATATAATTAATCGTGTTGTAATTGATGGGTATCTCTGACGCTGCTGAAAGTAAGAGCAAGTAGCTTCCAAACACTCTTTTCTTCTTGGTATACTTCAGTCACCGTAAATTCGGTAGATACTTCGTTGCCTCCAACCACGGCATGTAGCGTAATACGGTTCCATACGATTGCAGTATTTCCCATTAGCTCAATGGCGGTATCCTTGATGTCGGCCTTTTTGTACCAAATACTTCCTGATTGGATAATATCAAGTTCTCGAGAGGTATTCCATGTTCCACTCATGTGCACAAACTTAGCTTGAGGATGAAAAAGGGGAGTCAGTTTGGCGATGTCTTTGTCGGCCATCCATTGCCATTTGGCAAGGGAAAGAGCTTTGATTTCGTCTATAGGGTTTGATTCTTGGCTAAAACTGAACTGGATTGAACCAAAAACAAGCAAACTGAGCAGGAGTATCTTCTTCATAAAAGGAGGGATTAAGTTGAAATTTTAGTCCAATATTCTTCGATTTCCTATAATTCTACCAATCGAAATCAAACCAATAGTTGAATAAATCAAATAGGGGTTAATGATTTGATTTTATAAAATTTTGTCCATTTTCTAACTTAGATTCTAGGAATAAGAAAAATAAAATTTGTTTGAAAAATATAAACTTTCATTTGATGAATGGTAAATATTTTTTAGTACAAAGTCGCAACTTTGTATCCTAAAATAGAATTTTTGGTACATTTTATAGAAAACTGCATGGCTGATTTATCCATGATTAAACTAATTCAAAAATCCCTAAGTCGATTTTTCACATTGATTTTCGTAAGTTTTTTTGTTTGTACTCCCTTGTTTGCACAAGAACAAACTCCTGCTAGCCCTACAGGACAGTTTGGTGGAGTGATCACCGCTACC
>JAURGC010000197.1 GCA_030833985.1 Algoriphagus sp.
AAAACTGCTCCGGAGTAGCATCATGTTAATAGAAAAAAGAAAAGGATTAAATAGGTGTGCTCCTGAGGAGCACTATTAGAAGCCAACTAATTGCATTCAGTTTCGAATCTTTTGTCATTAGAGGAAAAAAATGTAGCGCACCTCCGGAGCGCGCCCTAAATTGATTTTCCTATTTTTCTATTAATATATTGCCCACTCTGGGGCAAGATTGGCAAAGTTATTTTATTCATGATTTCCTTGAACATCTAATAACTGCTCCGGAGGAGCATTATGTTAATAGAAAGAAGAAAAGGATAAAATAGGCGTGCTCCGGAGGAGCACAATTATTTGGAATTGTCTAAGGCAGATTCGGAATTAGAAATCAGTTTTTATAGCAGACAATCGGAAAACAAAACCATGAACCTGTTGACTAGAATTACAACTAGTTAAGGTTCTCGTTAAATGGCATTATCTTGCTTCTAGTTCCTCGTAAGAATTGTACCAAGCCCCTTTCTCTCGGAAGTATGCTCCAACTTTCAGCACTACATCATATCGCAATTATTTGCTCGGATTATGCAATTTCCAAAAATTTCTATACCCAAGTCCTTGGATTCAAACCGATTAGGGAAATTTACCGAGCCGAAAGACGTTCCTACAAGTTGGATTTGGAACTTAACGGAACCTACCTAATCGAGCTTTTTTCTTTTCCCGATCCTCCTAGTCGAGTCACTGGTCCGGAGGCCTGTGGACTTAGACATTTGGCTTTTGCCGTTGCGGATATTCAAAATGAAGTCGAAACTTTGACTAACTTAGGAATTAAGGTAGAACCCATTCGGGTCGATGAACATACGGGCAAGAAATTCACTTTTTTTTCGGATCCGGATGAGCTGCCAATTGAACTTTACCAAATCTGACAATGGCTGAAAATAAGACTCAACCCACATCTGCTTCCGTAGATGCGTATTTGCTCTCCACTGCTGCTCCCAAAATGAGAGAAGATGCGATGGTACTCAAAAAAATCATGGAAGAAGAGACTGGGGAGAACGCCGTGATGTGGGGGGAGTCGATTGTAGGCTTTGGTACCTACAAATACCATTACCCAAGCGGTAGAAAAGGGGAATTTCTGATTGCTGGCTTTTCTCCTAGAAAGGCAGCTATTTCTCTCTATTTAATGGCCTGTATGGAGGCAAAGTTCGAGAACCTTTTTGCCCAATTAGGCAACTATAAAACAAGTGCTTCCTGCGTTTACATCAAAAAGCTTTCGGATGTGAATGAAACAGTCCTACGTGAACTCATCAAACAGTCCTTCAATTTTATGAAGGAAAAATATCCTTCTTGAAAAAAATCTAGTAGTATCTTCACCCCATGCGTTGGTCGATAGATTTTCCCATTCCCGCTTCCCCTTTTCCCATCAGCCATACCTCCAAGGTGGTGAGCTTAGGCTCTTGCTTTGCAAAAACTATAGGCAAAAAGATGCAGGCAGCAAAATTTGAGGTACTTATCAATCCCTTCGGAACGCTTTTTCATCCGCTCAACTTATCCGATCTCCTCAATAAATCCTTAATTCAAGCACAAATGAATCCGGATGGAGTAGTGGAGCGTGAAGGTGTTTTTGTGCATTATGAAGCCCATTCTGATGTGAAGGGGAATACTCGAACTGAATTGGAAGCCAATTACATCCACCAAATGCTCCACTTGCATCAATCTCTTAAGGAGGCTACCCATTTGGTGCTTACCCTGGGGACCGCTTGGATCTATCAGCACAAAGAGTTGGGACGAGTGGCCAACTGTCACAAACAACCCGCAGCACTCTTTGAAAAAAAGCTTTCCAGTATGGAAGAATTGGAGAATGGACTAGGATCGGTATTGAACGAACTGCTTCATAGGTATCCCAAACTTCAAATTGTTCTGACTCTCAGTCCTGTACGCCATACCAAAGAGGGGATTGCTGAAAATCAGTTGAGCAAAAGCCTACTACGCGTTCTTTGTGCACGACTCGAGCAAAACAAGGAGGCAGTGCACTACTTCCCTGCCTACGAGATTCTGGTAGACGAACTCCGAGATTACCGATTCTACAAATCGGATTTGGTTCATCCCTCTGAGGAAGCGGAAAACTATATCTGGGAAAAATGGCAACAATTTAGTTTTACACCAGAAACTCAACAAAAGGTAGCTGAAATCCAAAAAATACAGCTCGAACTAGCCCACCGTTCCCTCAATCCAAATTCCGAACCTCATCAGCAGTTTCTTCAAAACTTACTAGGTAAACTAGAACAATTGCATGGGGAATTCGATTTTTCAGAGGAAATCCAAGACGTGAAATCCAGACTGAAACACTAAGAGCGCTACACAAATTAGAAATTTCCCATGTCTGCCAATCGACTCCTTCATTCCCAAAGTCCCTACTTGCTACAGCATGCCCACAATCCCGTAGATTGGTTTCCTTGGGGTCCAGAAGCCTTGCACCGCGCCACAGCAGAAAACAAGCCTATCCTAGTATCTATCGGCTACTCTGCCTGCCACTGGTGTCATGTGATGGAGCGAGAAAGTTTTGAAGATTCCGCCACTGCTTCCTTGATGAACGAACACTTTGTCTGCATCAAAATTGATCGGGAGGAGCGCCCCGACCTAGACAATATTTACATGGATGCCGTGCAGGCGATGGGACTTCAGGGAGGTTGGCCCCTCCATGTATTTTTGATGCCCAACCAGAAGCCCTTCTATGGAGGTACTTATTTCCCCAACAACAAGTGGAAGCAGCTTCTAGGTAGCATTGCCGATGCTTACGCTGCCCATGCGGATCAGTTGGCAGAAAGTGCAGAGGGATTTGGGCGGAGCCTCAATCGCAAGGAAACGGACAAGTATGGCATTCAAGCCGAAGAAGGGGACCTAGATCCCGATGAATTGGTGGCCATTATCACCCAACTATCTGCCCAGTTTGACCCGGAATGGGGAGGGATGAACCGGGTTCCTAAGTTTCCAATGCCAGCCATCTGGCACTTTGTGTTGGATTATGCGCTACTCGCTGCACGAGTAGACCTGCAAAAAGCCGTATTTTTCACTCTCCAAAAAATGGGGATGGGAGGGATCTACGATCACCTTCGCGGAGGATTTGCCCGCTACT
>JAURGC010000026.1 GCA_030833985.1 Algoriphagus sp.
CCTCCAACAAGTAGTGCAATAGCATCAAGTTCTCCGAACTGAACTTCATATTCTCTCACAAACTCATGTACTGCGTGCTCATCGGTCACATCTACCTCATAGGTCACATCTGCTTCTATTGCTTGTTCGTTGGCTTCCGGGCGTACAATTCCAATTACGTAATAGCCTTCCCGCTTAAATTTTCCAACTACAGCAGCGCCCAAAGCACCTGCTGCCCCTGTTATTACAATATTTCTGCTCATCTGTCCGTCAAATCCTTCCTATATTTGCTAAAATAGGGTTAATTTTTCGATTGAACCATGAATCATCTCAAAAGCAGCATCCGAAACAAAGAGAATGTTCGCAAAACCTATTTTGCCTTCAAGCTTATTTTCCTAATAATTCTAGAAGTCTTTTATGCAGGAAACACCTTAATTTCTCCTTTTTTAGTCCAATATGAAATCCTAAGTCATGTCATTAGGGCGCTTATTTTTCTTTTGAGTGCCAACTTAATTTTTTCCTTAGGAAGGATTATTACCTTACGGATTTACCTTCAGCAACGAGAAGAAACGAAGGTACAGCCCAACTTTGTGGTAGGCATCGATCGCATCGAATTTTTGCTCAATCTCCTAACTATCCTTATTTCCTCGATGCTTGCCTTTGGTATTCGTCCACTGGAGTTTTTGACGAGCATCACCATTGTTGCTGCAGCAATCGCCTTGTTAACCAAAGATTATATCACCAACATTGTGAATGGCCTGATCATGATGTTTTCGGATCAATTAGAAATTGGGGATAAGGTTCAAATCGGGAGGCATACTGGCTTTATTCGAGACATTACCCTAATCAATTTGGTATTGAAAAACGATGCAGGCGAAATAATCCTCATCCCTAATACCATGGCATTGACTACAGACGTAGTGAATTATTCAAAAAACAATTCGCATCAGCTAATTTTTGATGCTGAACTCAGTATTAAAAATGAGCTTCAATTGAACGAATTAGAGGGGGTTCTTGAAGCAATTTTAGAACAATATCACTTGGTAGTTCAAAAAGAAGGAGCACAACTTACCCTATTGGATCGAAAAATAGATACAGTATTTATTCGCTACCAATTTCCGATTAAATCAGGAGAGAAGGAAGCTGAAATTCAAGTAAAAAAATCCATCAACCAGACATTAATTAATTGGCAGTATGCAGCCCAAAAAGGAGAATTACTTTGATTGGGTCTACCAAGTAGTCCGCGAAATCCCTGAAGGTCGCGTCTGTAGCTATGGAGCCATCGCACACTATTTAGGTCTAAAATCTGGAGCCAGGATGGTGGGCTATGCGATGAATGCGGCCCACGCTCTACCGGATGTACCTGCCCATCGGGTGGTCAATAGAAACGGCTTGCTCACTGGCAAACACCACTTTGCTACTCCAGAGCGCATGGAGCAGCTCCTTCTTGCCGAGGGAGTGAAGGTTGAGAAAGATCAAATAGTAGATTTTGAGCGTTGCTTCTGGGATCCAGAAAAGGAGCTCGGCGTTTAGTCTTTTTTGCGCAAGAGGTACAACCCCAAAAACATCAGCCCACCATTGAGAATCAGTGCTTCAAAACCAAAGGTATATCCCCAAAACCAAGCCTTTGAATTGGAAGTAATCACGTAGGTAATAACAGGTGCGAGTACGGCTACCCAAGGAACCCAGCGATCTTTGACTTGGTGCTTGGTAAACAAGCCAAATGAATATAAACCAAGTAAAGGGCCATAGGTATATCCCGCCAGGATAAATACCGAATTAATTACACTTTGGTCATTGAGCCAGTAAAAGGCCAGGATGAGCAAAAACATCAAAAAGGTAAAGCCAATGTGGACTAGTTTCCGGATGAAAAGTCGCCGCTCTGGCACATAGTTTCGCTCTATTTGAAGAAAATCATAACAGAACGAGGTTGTCAGTGCCGTCAGCGTAGAGTCTACGCTTGAGTAGGCCGAAGCGATAATGCCAAGCACAAAGACGACCCCTACAAAAGCAGAGAAATGTTCCGTAGCCAATAGCGGGAATAGAGCATCCGACTTAGCTGGAAGGGTAATCCCTTTGGTTTCGGCATATAAATACAGCATGAGGCCAAGCGAAAGAAAGAGCAGATTGACCACAACCAAGATACCTGTAAACCAAAACATGTTCTTCTGCGCATCGCCAAGCGTACGGCAGGTGAGATTTTTCTGCATCATATCTTGGTCTAGCCCCGTCATCACGATGGTGATGAAGGCCCCCGAGATAAACTGCTTAAAAAAGTTGGTGCCCGCTTTCCAATCCCAGTTGAAAATGGTGGAACGCTCGTCGGCGCTAATTCTACTGAGGTAATCTCCCAAACTTTTCAGTTCTAACTCGGTTCCGATCAGCACCATGGTGATTAGTACTGAGGCCAACATAAATGTCGTTTGAAGGGTATCTGTCCAGACTACTGTTTTGATGCCCCCTCGGAAAGTGTAGAGCCAAATCATCCCTACCGTAATCAATACCGATACCCAAAATGGGATGCCTAGTGCATCAAATAGAATCAATTGCAATACACTTGCTACCAAGTAAAGTCGAAGTGAGGAGCCTAAAGAACGGGAAAGGATAAAGAAAAAGGCACCGGTTTTGTAGGACCAAAAACCAAATCGATCCTCCAGGTAGGCGTAGATAGATACCAAATTGAGGCGGTAGTATAGGGGTAAGAGCAGCTTGGCAATGACAAAATAGCCGAGCGTGTATCCCAAAACAACTTGGAAGTAAAAGAAGTTAGAATTACCTACCTCCCCAGGTACTGAAATAAACGTAACCCCAGAAAGTGAGGCCCCAATCATTCCAAAGGAAACCAAAAACCAATGGGAGTTACGATCACCAGTAAAAAAAGTATCTCCGGTTAATTTGCGAGAGGTGAGCCATGAAATAAAAAAAAGTAAGCCAAAATAAATTGAGATTACCGTAAAAACGAGTTGCGGATTCATATTGTAGGCGTCTGTCGCTCGCTAAGTTGTCCATTATTCTTAATTTTGCAAAATGAATACCTTCAGCATACCCCTTCCCCATGTAGAAGAAAACGAAGTTCTCCTAGAGGACCTTGTCGATCAGGAGGCGTACGACCTGGTTGTTTTCAATGACGATGTAAACACCTTTGAACACGTCACTCAGGTACTGATGAAAGTCTGTAAGCACACCCATGAACAAGCAGAGCAGTGTACATTAATCATCCATTACAAGGGGAAATGTGCAGTTAAGAAAGGAACAAGATCTGAGCTCAAGCCACTTTGTGAGGCAATTTTGGACGAAGGAATACAGGCAGCAATTCTTTAAACAAATCACGTGAACTTCCCTTCCAAATTGATCGAAGACGCAGTAACAGAGATCTCCAGACTTCCTGGTATTGGTAAAAAAACTGCGCTTCGCCTAGCCTTACATTTACTCAAACAGCACGAAGCCCACACGGAAGCACTCGCTTTAGCACTGACACGTATGAGAGCAGAGGTATCTTACTGCAAAGTATGTCATGCCCTTGCTGATGAAGCACTTTGTTCGACCTGCCAAAACCCCAAACGAGACCGATCCATAGTTTGTGTTGTGGAGGACATTGGGGATGTATTAGCTATTGAAAATACCAACCAGTATCAAGGGATTTACCATGTGTTGGGAGGCGTCATTTCTCCTATGCAGGGCATTGGCCCAGAGGAATTGAACTGTGATGGGTTGGTAGAACGAGTACAGCAAGGGGAAATCAAAGAAGTGATTCTGGCGCTATCCGCAACCATGGAAGGGGATACAACTTCCTTTTATTTGGGGAAAATTCTAGCTCCCTTAGGGGTGAAAATGACGAGCATTGCCCGAGGCATCCCTGTGGGTGGCGAACTTGAGTTTACGGACGAGGTGACTTTGGGAAGAAGTATTTTAACTCGAATAAATTATTCACAGGAGTAAAGAAATCCTTTGGAAGGAAACTTGGAGAATCTATATTTGCAAACTCTATCGGGGGATTAGCTCAGTTGGCTAGAGCGCTACACTGGCAGTGTAGAGGTCATCGGTTCGAATCCGTTATCCTCCACAGGGCTGTCTCAATGAGGCAGCCCTTTTTCATTCTTATTATCCAGGAAGATTTCAATCTAGGAGTTTGGGAATAACGGTAAAAATCACCGGTATCCTGCGCTTAAAGGAATAATTATTTGCTCAAACTAATTTTGGAGCTTAACTCTATTGATTCAATTTAAGAGATTTTTCTCCTACTAAGGAAAGTGGTCTTGAAAACCATTGTCACAAATTCTTAGGCATAGATAAAAAAACCATTTCCTAGCTTTTAGAAGTTTTCATTTGCAGTGGCAAAAAATAGTTTATTTTGATCTAAAAAAACTCTTGATTACCTACCATCAGTTGCTAACTTTAGGTAGAATAAAATCATGGTTTAATAAAAATGAGTAAAATGAAGGGGATTTTAATTTAGTAACTGTTTCCATGAAAAAAATACTCCTATTTCTAATTTTACTCTTGGGTTTTCAGCGCCAAATAATGGCAGAAGAGCCAGATTATTATTGGCTACAGATTAATCCAAAAATTTGGAAAAATTCCAATATTGAATCTTATCTAGATGGAAAAGTCACTCCAGAAATATTAGAAAAACTTGATCAGAAATATGGGAAGTTTCCAAACGTATATATGTTTATATACGAAAAGAAGAATAATAGTTTAAAAGTTTTAGTTCAATGCACCTTTGATGTTTATACGGTAGTAGGTGATGAAATAATTTTAGATTACCAACTCAATAATAAAGGCTATACCTGTGGGTCTTATTTTTTCATTCAAGATACCATTCCTTACTTATTTGGAGGAAGTGGTTTTTGGAATTATCACTTAGATTTAATGAAATTCGATCACCTAAATGGTTCATGGGAATTTATTCAAACTAAAAATCAACCTCTTGAATATTATCCTTACGGAACATTTAGATCTGAAAAAGGGATTTTTTTGCTTTTTGGCGAATACCGGAATCCAAGGATTCCTAAATTGGAAGACGTACACACTGGGTTTTTCTTAGATTTAGCAAAAAAATCTTGGCAACCCATTAAAATTGAAACAACGGGTTTTGACCTTAGCAAAATAGCTCATGAATCCACAGATATAAATCAACTTTGGGAAGGTCAAGATTATTCTTTGAATATTACCCAATCCTCAAACCCAGAATTGGGCTGGAATCTTTGGGTTTTGTTTGAGAAAGAAACTGGAAAAATTTTCTTTTACGAGGGACTAAATAATGCTTCACTAATAGAAGCTGACTTCATTGAGATTATAGGAAATACCATCAGATACGCAGTTTTCAATATAGCAGATGTAAGCTATTCAGAAGTATTTACCATTGATCTTGAAAAAATAAAATCAAATTCAAAGTTAATTGGGCAAATTGAATTTATCGATAATCCTGAAGAATTAAACAAGGTGAATTTTATTTCAAATTTATCTTGGCTAGCAATTCCAATTGTACTGTTTTTTGGTTTTATGTATGTGTTTTTCAAACAAAAAAAGAAAAATCTTCAACTTGAAATTAATCTCGGAGAAGTAGAGGAGGATGAAAAAGATCAAATACTTGATCGGTTATTACCTCATAATGGAAAAAAACTAAGTACAGAAGATTTTGATAATTTATTGGGAATACACGAAGTAGAAAACTTTGATTCCAAACGTATCAAACGTGCACGATTGATCAAATCGATAAATAAACAATACGAGGAAAAAAATGGGTACCCATTAATTATGCGAATAAAAAATCCAGAGGACAAACGATTTATCTTTTACAAGATTACCTTTTATAATGAGAGCTAAGGCACTTATTCCTAGGTCTTTGAAAAAACAACTTTGGGCTCTATTTCTAATTTTATCAGGATCAAGCTGCGCCTGCTCCCCAGATGAAATCTCACAATTCGCTTTCAGCAGCATGGAAAATTTAGTTGGCAAAGGATTTGTTCCTTCTGAAGAACTGAAAGGACTGGGAAAATTTCAAACTACTAGCGTTAACCTCTCCAATACCTCCCAAGATGGACTTGAAGAAGCTACTATTTTTTTAAGGCTTGAAAATGGAGACCCAAAAATCCTTGCAGAACAGCGAGACGTATTGGCACGAAATTGTGCGGAACTCTACCTTAGAGACTTTGAAAATGCTGAAGATTACAGTAAAATCACCATCCAGCTTGTGCAAATAGACCCTTATTACCCAGAAAATGTTTCAATGGAAGAATATACTTTCGACACCCAAGATTTTAAGTAGCCAACAATAGAATTTTATCCAAACTATTCATCAGCCACAAATTAAAGCTGGTAACCAATTAATTTTTCCCATGAATTTTAAAGCCATCTGCACAGATATTGACGGCACCCTTCTCAACTCAGAGCGCTCACTTTCTCCCAAACTGATTTCAATCGTCTCCTCCATTTCTACAGAGATTCCATTTTTTCTAGCAAGTGCTCGTATGCCAGCCGCCATGCGACACCTTCTTCAAGACTTGAATCGCCCCAAAGAACCCCTCATTGCTTACAACGGGGCATTGGTTTTGGATGGAAATGGGAAAGTACTCGAATCCATTTCTATACCACTACCATTAGTTGAACAAGTGGTCCTTCTGGCAAATTCATTCCAGCTGCATACAAGCTTACTTTACGGGGAAGAATGGCATACTAGAAATGAAGATTATTTTGCAATTCGGGAAATTAAAAATACAAAAGTTGTTCCCTCTTGGGCAGACCCCTTGGTAGTCATTGAACTTTGGAAAAGGGACAATCATGGTGCCCACAAGGTGATGTGTATGGGAGAGCCGTCAAAAATAGCACTTCTCTACGAAACCTTGAATGAAAAGCTAGGGGACCAACTTCACCTCTACCGGTCAAAAAACACCTATTTGGAAATCGCTCCGAAATCCATATCCAAAGCTACTGGGTTGAAAAAGATTTTGGAAGAGAACTATTCAGGTATAGGTATGCACGAAGTGGTTGCCTTTGGAGATGGCTACAATGACATCGAACTACTTCAACAAGCCGGTTGGGGGGTAGCTGTAGAAAATGCTTTCTCTGAGGTAAAGGCAGTGGCCAATGAGGTAACCAAGCACCACAAGGAAGATGGCGTAGCAAACACCTTGGCACGCATTTTCCTAGACAAAAAATAAAATATCAAGTACCTGGTATCTTGTCTGCTGGCAGGCAAGTAGCAAGACGAGAAAAAATTTTACTCCAAAAGTGGTACTTCATACTTGGTATATTGTACAATAACCAAAGCTTTATCCGCACAGAAAATTTCTGTCAAAACCACTTATTCAATCCCCTTATCGCGCATTTTGACAAACTCATCAAATCGCCGGTAAATAGCCACAGTAAAGCCAAAGAGCATTACAATAGTTCCTACCCACAACACATTGATATACGGCTTGACAATAGCTTTCAGGACCACATAATCCTTTTGGTATTGATTCGTTTTAAACACAAACTTATTTTGTTCTGGCAGAATGTTTTCTAAACTGATCTTAAGTCCAAGTTCGGAATCAATGACAGGTAATTTTCCTACCTGGTTATCACGAATAATAAAGGTAGGCTCCAATAATTTTTCAACGTCGTAGTCCAATACACGGATTTTTGCCTTTACCGCAACATCCCCCTCTTTTAATGCCAGCCCTTCAATCTCTTTTAATACCTCAACCCCATCGAAATACGTAACAAAATCTGCCACATGAAACTGTTCTCCAGGACTCACTTCATGGATTTCATCGTCCTTCCATTCGGGATCTGAAAAATCATTCATTGCAGCCACATAGGTATACAAATCTTTTTCTAAATAGATTTTAGAATCAGGCGAGGAAATTAATCCCCCCATTCCTTCATTGTATTGGGACATCGGAGAAAGGGAAAATTGTAAGGTCTCATTTTGGAGGTAGTCAATTTTAAAGTAATCATTCTCCTCTAAAACAACTTGAACCGTATCCCCCTTATTGATGTAGTCCTTAAATCCCGCTAATGCAATGGCTTCATTTACTTCCCCTGTAGCAGCCAGGTTTTTTGCCGGTACATATTCGGGCACACCAACTACTTTTTTCTGCCTGCCTCTGTAGATCACCGTATAATCCTTCATCTGAGTAGGCTTGTTGATCCAAAGCAAGACGTGCTCCTTGTTCATCTCATCCTCCCAACTATTGCTGTAGGTAAGCCCAGACATGTTCAAAGAGATTACCTCCGAATAGCCCGAGCTAAACATGATGCCTATAAGTATCATCCCCAAGCCAATGTGTGCCAAAGATCCTCCAGCTAACTTGAAAGTAGATTTTTTAAGCAATTTGACGAGGATTACGGCATTGGCTACAATCGTAAACATCCCTGTCAAAACAATTATGATGTACTTCCAATCGTACACTTTGGCTAATACTATCACAAGTGTGGCAAGAATAATTGAAACTACGTAGGGCATTACAAGAGATTCCCCTAGTGTCTTTCTGTCAATTTTCTGCCACCAAAAAAACTGTCCGACAGAAGTTAATAAAGCTAAAACAACAGCAAACCACAACTGAAATTTAGTGTAAAATCCTATTTGATCCGCTGGAGGAGCCATGTTGGAGATTCCTCCAAAACTTTCTACCAAGGCATTCCAAGCAGGAATCGAAGTAGGTAAGATTACTTGAAAGGACATGAGCCCTAGCGTCATTGCTCCCAAAAAAATCCAAAACTCTCTGGAATACACGGATGCCTCTTGGGCTGAAGTGGGGAGGTGCTTCCATGCACGAATAGTAAGGAAAATAGCCACTCCCATAAAAAATAAAAGGTAAAGTAAGAGCTGACCTGACAAACCTAAATCAGTAAATGAGTGAACCGAAGCATCCCCCAAAACCCCAGATCTAACAAGAAAAGTTGCGTACAATACTAAAATAAAGCTAAATATGACCAATACGATGGAAGTCTTTAAGGCAGTTGCGCTTTTCTTGAAGGTAATCATGGTATGGATCGATGCCACTAGGATTAACCAAGGAACATAAACCGCATTTTCTACTGGATCCCAGTTCCAATAGCCTCCAAAGTTAAGGGTCACGTAGGCCCAATAGGCCCCCATAATGATTCCCATCCCCAAAATCATGGCCGAAAAAATCGCCCAAGGCAAGGCTGGTCTTATCCATTCCGAATAGCGTTTGGTCACCAATCCACCTATTAAAAAAGCAAATGGCACTAGCGTGGATGCATAACCCAGAAAGAGTGTGGGGGGGTGAATCACCATCCAAATGTTTTGCAAAAGTGGATTTAAACCGGTTCCATCTTCAGGAATGAAGTCTGGATTTAAATCAAAAATTGGAGCTTGTGTAGCATCACGAAGGAGAATAAATGGGGAGCTGCCTATTTTTAAATCCCCAATCACTACTCCCAGAATCATAGAAATCAAGAAAGCCTGAACTAAGGAAAAAACCACCATGACTGGAGCTTCCCAGAACTTATTGGTATGAATCAAAATCAATCCAAGGACCACATTCCAAAAAGCCCATAAGATAAAGGCCCCTTCTTGGCCTTCCCAGAAACTTGAAATCATGTAATGAACTGGGAGCGCCTTAGAACTATGAGAGTACGCGTAAAAATATTCGTAACGCTGATTGTAAATGATTTCAAATAAAGAAACCGCAATTAAGCTGGTAGATAAGGCATGGATATAAAAACTTACCCGACTAAATCTCCGCCAACTGTCTCGGTCCAATTCATTGGCCTTTAAATAGTGGATGTAAGCAAAAGCAGTAAGCAGTGCGCTTACAAAAGACACTAGCGTGGTTAAATGACCAAAATTGCCCACAAAAGTTTGTATCATACAGATTTAGTTGGAAAATATAGCTTTAAACACCCGCTGCTTGAACTTCCGTTTCCTGATATTTGGATGGGCATTTCATCAGGATTTTATCAGCCACAAAAATTTCTTGATTGCGGAATGAACCAATAACTACTACTTGTTCGGAACGATGAAAATCTGCCGGGACAGGTTCATTGTAAAACACTTGCTGCTCCGTTCCCTCATTATCTACCAATAAAAAGGTAAATGAAGTTTTATCTTCGCGCACCGATATCCCCACAACCTGACCTTCTTCGTCCTTTTTCAATTTTCCCACTACATGGATCGCTTTGTCCTCCCCTACTTTTTTCATTTCCAAAGCGGTAGCAAAACTCTCGTAACTACTCGCATCTCCAATCGAAGAAAAGATGATCGCAATCGCAATTGCAATAATTCCTAAACCAATCAAATGCCCCTTTTTCATTATTTTCTCCCTCTAGTTTGCTTTATTTTTTTCCAACTTCGCTAGTCGCTTATCTGTTTGAATCAAGTAAGCAAGCAGGCCAATGAAAATCAAAACGATGATTCCCACCAACACGTAAATTTTACCTTCACTTCGCATGATATCAGCCATTTCAACTTTGCTGTTGCTGTAATCAGCAGCTGTAACTGCAATTTTCTCCTGCGCCTGTACTGCAAAGGATAAGAATAAGAAAAAGATTAGGTAAATTTTTTTCATCAGTTAGTCATTTAGCGATTGTTCTTCCATTTCTCGTGCCATCCTACGTATACGAACACGAACAGTTGCTATCCAAGTTCCCAATAGCGTCCATCCTAAAATTGCAGGATAAAAAACAAGCCGCAATTTAGAGTCCAGATCATAGGCGTTGAACCCAGGATTGCCTCCATTACCCGGATGAAGGCTATCGGTCAGGCGAGGCAATACAAAAATCAAGGGAATGAATGCTGCGAATGCAAAAATATTGTAGACAGCAGCAATTCTACCTCGCTGGTGCGTATCTGAAAGGCTTCCTCTCAGGATTAAATAGGCAAAATACATTAGCAAGCCGATGGCCGCGGCATTCTGCTTGGGATCACCACTCCAGTAGTCTCCCCAAGTAAATTTTGCCCATAACATTCCAGTCAATATGCCCAATACTCCAAATAAAATTGCTGCATTGGTAAACTCAAGGGCAATATCGTCGTGCTTTAAATCGTTTTTCCTCAAAAACTTCACGCTGTACCATGCTGCTACCAAAAGCATTAAGATCATCCCAAACCACATGGTGACGTGAAAATGAAGTGCTCGAATAGTTTCGTTAAGGATTGGGAGTCGAGGTACCTCTAGCAACATTCCTCCAAGCAATGTATACAACAAAAGGCCTATCGCAAGAATTTTCCACCAAGATTGGCGCATAGCAAAACGGTCGTGTTTAGGGTGTAAAAATAAGGGATATGTTCCTTAATCCTCTTCTTTTTCTCAGAAAAGGAATACTTAAACTGACAATTTAAGCCTTGGGTTCTTTGCTTAATTTTTTGATGCAGCGTATACCTTATCCGCATTCCCAATTTCAATTCCTACCTTTGTGCTGTGGAACTGAAGAAAAAAGACATCCGTAAATTGAGCTTAGCAGAACTAGAAGAATTTTTTTTAGCGGAAGGCGAAAAAAAATTCCGGGCCAAGCAAGTGTACGAATGGCTCTGGAATAAGTCTTTGAAAAATTTCGATGAGATGAGTAACCTCTCTCTTTCTACTCGAGAGATGCTTAAAACGCACTTTTCCATCAATCATATCCGGGTGGACCTCATGCAGCATAGCAGTGATGGCACCATCAAAAATGCAGTCAAACTTTTTGATGACAAAATCGTCGAGTCTGTCCTCATTCCTACCACCAAACGGATTACAGCATGTATTTCCTCACAGGTTGGCTGTAGTCTGGATTGCAATTTTTGTGCTACGGCTAGATTGAAGCGGATGAGAAATCTGAATGCCGATGAAATCTACGACCAGGTAGTTGCTATCAAGGACGAAGCTGAAGCCTATTTCCAGCGCCCACTGACTAATATCGTGTTTATGGGTATGGGAGAACCCCTGCTTAATTACGCCAATGTCATCGATGCAATCGAAAAAATCACAGCTCCAGAAGGCTTAGGAATGGCGCCTAAACGAATCACCCTTTCTACCGTAGGAATCCCAAAGATGATCCGGAAAATGGCCGAAGATGAGGTGAAATTCAATCTTGCTATCTCCCTCCACGCTGCGATTAACGAAACTAGAACACGACTTATGCCGATCAACGCAGTCAATCCACTAGAAGATCTTGCAGAAGCCTTAAGGTATTGGTATAGCAAGACGAAGCGAAAAGTAACCTACGAATATGTTATTTGGGAAGGCATCAATGATGACGAGCGACATGCTAAAGCCCTAGCCAAATTTTGTAAAATCATTCCTTCTAAGGTCAATCTCATTCAATACAACCCTATCGACGAAGGGGAATTTAGACAGGCATCCCAAGAGGCCGTGGAAAGGTACCTACGCGTACTAGAAGGACAAGGGATTATTGCCAAAGTACGCAAGTCTAGAGGGCAAGATATCGATGCCGCTTGTGGACAGCTGGCTAATAAAAATGAGGTAGCTCATTTAAACAGCACGACCACCCAAGAATAATTTTATTTGGCAACCTTCCTGCTTCAAATCTGGTATACATCCTAAGAATCACCTTTTTAACCCTATGCAGCACTTCATTAAGGTGTTTTTTGGCCTTGCCCTCCTTATAATTTCAATTCCTATGCTTGCAGCAAGCCCTCCCCGACCAAGTTCAATCCTACTTTAGACGTTACCAGGAGGATTTTCCAGTTGAAAAAGCATACCTCCACCTGGACAAATTCACCTATTATAACTCCGAAACCGCCACCAAACACCTGCTTATCGTCAAAGGAATCGACCAAAATGGGAGGTTAGGCAGACTAGTAAATATAGTTATGTAACTTGTGAACAGGAGCAAGGCTTCACGAATGTAACCATCGACACTATGAAAAAATTCTTTCTTTTGGTCTTCCTTCTTTTTAGCGGTTTCAGCCACCTTCAGGCACAGGAGCAGGGAGACTCTCGGGTTCACCTATTCGGTCAATATGGCCTGAGAATGGAGGAACCGGGTATAGGGGCTGGATGGGAGTATTTTTTTGCGTCAAACTTTGCCTTCATGCCTAGCTATACCCAACTTTTTCCAAGAATAGGGCGGGCAGGGAATTTCAGCGCCGACCTACGCTACTACCTCTCCAGAGAAAAATCTCAAGTCTATGTGATTACGGGCTATAGCCTAAGCAGTGAAAATTCTCAACCTGATGGGGCAGGTATACGGCGAAATGCAAGTGGGGCAAATGTGGGAGTAGGCGCGGTCATTCCTTTGACCGCCTGGGTGGGACTTACTACAGAGTTCAAGTTTCAGAGCCAGGGAATACAGCAGACGTACTTCCGATTTGGACTTAGCTTTCCCCTTGGAAATTAAATCAATGGGTAATAGCCAATACTCGATATCTTTGCTTGATCCTCGTTAATCTATTTCCAAAAAAATGGAGGTTGAAGTTTAAGTAAAATGCCAGTGGACTGTGGTCTGTAGGCAATTAAAAAAATTTATTTTTTACTGTATTCAAATAGTTTCCTTTTTTCTTCCTTAGTCAAGCCCTCATATCCCTTTTCGGCAATTTTATCTAAAATTTTATCAACCTCTTCTTGGCTTAGAGTTTCTTTTTGGACGGTTTTTGTTGGCGCTGCATTTGTGGTTCGCGAGCTAGTAGATGTAGCTCTTCTAAAGCTCACTTTTGGCACTCTTCTGCTGAATAGATTTTCAAAAAATAGCCCTACTTTTTGGATTGGCATTCCCAAGTCCCACCCTTTTCGCAATAAAACCACATACCCGTACCCTAGCATCGCACCTCCCAAATGGGCAATCTCTCCTCCTGCATTGGCCCCTATGGAATTGGCGAAGGAAAGAAGTACATAAAAAGCTGCGATGTACACAATTTTAACGGGACCTAAAAGAAACAGGAAAAAAGTAGTTTGAGGAGCTACTGTAGCAGCACCTACTACTACAGCAAATACACCTGCACTAGCTCCTAGCATCATAGAGCTATCTACTTTATCCATAAAATAAGGGGCGAGATTATAGACCAAAACATAAAATCCTGCTCCAAAAAGACCTCCAAGAAGGTACAGGTTGGTCAGTCGTCGACTTCCTAGGTATTGATGTACAAGTAAGCCAAAGTAATAGAGGAAAAGTAAATTGAATAAAATATGGAATAATCCTTCATGCAAAAATAAATAGGTAAATGGAGACCAAGGCTGAGCAGCTAAAGTAGATAGGGAAGCAGGCATCATGATCCCTCGTAGTGCCAACGTATATACATCTCCAAAACCACTAAGCGTCAAGAAAACACGCGCAATTAAAAGCACAAAAAAAGCAAGGAGATTGAGCGCAATAAGCTTGTATAAGCTATTGTCTCGTCGATTAAATGCGTTTTTTAAATTATCCCAAAAAGATGAATACATATCAGTAGAAACTCGTTCTATTTTTTTTCCAAACATACACTAAAATGGCTCCTATCACTAGGCCACTCAGGTGGGCAAAATGGGCTACATTATCCGTTGGATTCATCATGAGCACGTTGTATACCGTATACAATCCATAAAATAACACCAAGTACTTAGCTTTTATTGGCATCGGAGGAAAGAGCAAAAAAAGCTGGGTGTTAGGAAATAACATGCCAAATGCAACCAAGATTCCAAAAAGTGCTCCAGATGCTCCTACCATTGGTTGATCCACTTGCATCCGCAAAATGGTAGCTAGGGTATTTCCGGCCCTTTCAATGTACATAGGATCCTCTGGGTTTCTACTGTATTGATCTACAAAATCAAAAACCTCCTGAGAGAAATAACTACGATTTTCAATGACCAGGCGATTAAAATATTCAGGGTCTGGATTTGATTCAAAGGCCAATACCTTTTCCTCCAAGGCGCGGTATTGAAACAAGGTATAACCCGAATAAAGAACCCCAGCTCCCATTCCACAAACCATCCAAAGCGTAAACAGTTTCTTTGGTCCTAAAAATTGTTCCAAAAGGGGCCCAAAAATCAACAATCCAAATAGGTTGCTGAATAAGTGCCAGAAATCTGCGTGCATAAACATGTACGAGAGGAACTGAAAGGGTTTGAAGGCAGTACTCTGAATGTTATAGAGTGCAAACCATTCGTTGATTGGAGGGAAAATGAAATTCGCCACTATAAAAATGGCTACATTTATCAGCAATAGATTTTGAACGACTGGAGTAATATTTCGAAACATATTATTTAGCGAAGAAGGCGTGTATGCTTGTTAAATCCAATTTCACGAAGGTTTTGTTCCCTGAAGGAGAATAATTTGGCGTGGAACAAGCAAATAGCTGCCCAACCAAATTCTCCATTTCCTGAACAGCTAACTTTTGCCCCTTTTTTAACGATGCTCGTTTGGAAAGAGATCGGGCTAGATTCTCCCTTTTATCCAGGGATAGATCATTTTTAAAGTTTTTGTATTGCTCTAACAAGCCTTCAAAGAGTTCTTTTTCATTTTTAACTTGGGTTTCTGCAGGAACCCCACGAATGACTAAGGTATCTTTTCCAAATTCTTCCACCAAAAAGCCGAGACTTCCTAATTCAGGAAGCATGTCAAGCACCAGAGCAAAATCTGCTGGATTAAGGGTCAGTGTTGTTGGAAATAAACAGTGTTGAGAGGCTCCATGAGTGGTTTGCAATTGCTTGAGGTAACGTTCATACAGTACCCGTTCGTGTGCCAATTGCTGGTCCACAATAAGTAGTCCAGTAGACATTTGAGCAACGATGTAGCTATTTTCTACTTGAAAGGTAGTTCCTGTACCCGCTATTCCTTGTTCCAAAGCCAAAGACACCCCTGTGCCAGTTGCTCTACTTTGAAAAGTAAGTAATTCTTGATCTTCCCTTGAAAAGGGAGCGGTATCCTGCGAAAATGATAAGGGAGAATGGCCTTCAAAAAGGCGTTCCCATCCTGAAACCGAAGCACGTTGAAATTCAGGTGTATTGTAGGTTTTGTAGCTATACTCCCGATCTACTTCTATGGAATTTTGGGGATTTTTAGTCCAATTTTCTTGAAAGTTCACATCCATACTAAAATCCAAGGTAGGCATCACCTGATGCGCGCCTAAAGCTTGCTTTACTGCTGAGCGAATGATCGCATAAACGGTACGTTCGTCCTCAAATTTGATTTCAGTTTTTGTAGGGTGGACATTGATATCTATGGTTGCTGGGTCGATGTCCAAAAATAAAACATAGAAAGGGTGCTGATCGGATTGAATCAACCCTTCGTAGGCAGTGCTTACGGCGTGATGGAGGTAGCTGCTTTTGATAAAGCGGTTGTTGACGAAAAAAAATTGTTCCCCACGCGTTTTTTTAGCGTATTCTGGCTTTCCAACATAGCCTTTAATTTGGAGATGGGGGGTTGCTTCTTCGCAAGGAACCAATTGATTTTGGATCCCTTTGCCAAATATTCCTACTATTCGCTGACTCAGTTTACCAGGAAGTAAGTTGTAGGTTTCCAAATCTTGCTGGTACAAAGAGAAGGCTAGGTCTGGATAAGATAAGGCTACACGCTGAAATTCATCCACAATATGCCGCATTTCCACAGGATTAGACTTTAAAAAATTTCTTCGAGCAGGCACATTAAAAAACAAATTTTTCATGGCTACCGAAGTTCCCACTGGACTGGCTACAGGTTCTTGTCTCTTTACTTCAGAGCCTTCAATTTGAATCAAGGTCCCCACTTCCGCCTCCGGGGTTCGCGTTTTGAGTTCCACTTGGGCAACAGCCGCTATGGAAGCCATGGCTTCCCCTCGAAACCCAAACGTACGAAGGGCAAATAGGTCCTGTGCATTTCGGATTTTGGATGTAGCATGGCGCTCAAAACTCATCCGGGCATCTGTTGGAGACATCCCTTTGCCATTATCAATCACTTGGATAAGTTGTTTTCCAGCATCTTTGACTACAACCTGAATTTGTGTAGCCCCAGCATCCACCGCATTTTCCAATAATTCCTTCAACGCAGAGGATGGTCGTTGAACGACCTCTCCTGCTGCAATTTGGTTGGCAATTGCATCGGGTAGCAGCTGAATAAAATCAGGCATTCGTACGTTTCTTGATGATTTTGAATGAAAAATAAAGGGCAGCGGCACCCATAGCCCCATAAGCTAGGTAGGTAAGAATCTGCGGACCAAAATAAATGTAGCCGAAGGCTGCAATCACCATTCCTAGAAACAGAAGGGTACGAATCATTGCCGTGGAACTAAAAACAGAAGTTTCCCTACTTTTGATTCCCCTGTAAGAAGAAAAAGAGCCCTTTATACTTGTTTTTCTAGTTGCAAAATCCGTCTCACTTTCCCCTTCAAGTACACCCTCCAACTCTAATTCTCTTTTTATTCGGGCAGTTCGCTCAGCGATTTCCTCTTTGATAGGATCGTAATACCGAGGGGTGATGGAAAATCGTTGGTGCTTGGCTGTTTTAAAAATGGATGGAAACTTCATGGAACTTATGGTTTTTTCAGACAAGGAAGGTAGCGCACTCAGCAGATGAAGGAAGGTGATTTTCTAAGAAATTAAAATTGGAAAGGAACCTAAACCTATTCTGAATTTTTGTAACTTGAATTAGGATCCTTTTTAAGCTTGGGGTTAGAAGATGTTGAGTCAACCTTAATTTTGCCCCTTCCTGAGCAAATTTAAGTAAAAATACAGAATTAAAATTAATCTATTCCATGGCCACAATCCAATGGTTTTTTCTTTCATGGATGCTTTTCGCAAACCTTTTTACCCCTGAGACCCCTGTTACAAGTCCAGAAATTGCGGATCCTTTGGAGAGCAAATCGGTAGACCTTCAACAATCTTGGGTAGACAGTGTGTTCAACTCCCTCACATTTGAGGAACGCTTGGGGCAATTATTTATGGTGGCGGCCTATTCCAACAAGGACAAAGCACATGTTGATCAAATTAGTACATTAATTCAAGAAGAAAATTTAGGTGGCCTTATCTTTTTTCAAGGTGGACCTGACCGCCAAGCAAGGCTTACAAACTATTACCAAGCCCAATCCAAAACCCCCTTGTTAATTGCCATGGATGCTGAATGGGGAATTGGAATGCGGCTAGATTCTACTCTCAGCTTTCCCAAAGCCATGACTTTGGGGGCAATTCAAAATCCTAGATTAATTCAAGAAATGGGGGCAGAAATCGCCCGACAGTTTCACCTTTTAGGGATGCATGTAAATTTTGCTCCTGTAGTGGACGTCAATTCCAACCCAGAAAATCCTGTTATTGGTTTTCGCGCTTTTGGAGAAGATAAAGAGCGAGTTGCCCAACGAGCGATAGCCTACATGAAGGGCCTCCAAGAAAATGGAATACTCGCCAATGCAAAACATTTTCCAGGACATGGAGATACCGAAAACGATAGTCATTACACGCTTCCAGTCATACAGCATCCAGCAAATAGAATTTGGGACATTGACCTATACCCATACCAACGCTTGTTCAAAGAAAATTTGATGTCTGTCATGGTGGCGCACTTGAATGTCCCCAGCCTGAGTCAGGGCACTAATTTACCCACAAGCTTATCCAAGCCGGTCGTCACAGACCTCCTACAAAAAAGGATGAATTTTAAGGGATTAATCTTTACAGATGCCTTGAATATGCGGGGGGTTACCATCAAAAACAAACCTGGAGAAGTTGACCTTCAAGCCGTTTTGGCAGGGAATGACGTGTTGCTATTTTCGGAGGACGTCCCCAAAGCAAAGGAACTTATTTTGAAAGCTGTAGAGCAGGGTCTCCTAGCGGAGGAGGAAATTGATCGCAGAGTTAAAAAAATACTCAAAGCAAAATACTGGGCAGGCCTAAATTCGTATGCCCCGATTGATACCTACCAAATTGCAGACAAACTTTCCGCTACAAAAACAACAGAAATCATTGAAAAACTCTACGGAGAGGCGATTACAGTTGCCTCAAATCGAGAAGATCTACTTCCCCTTGGCCGATTAGATATTCGTAAAATTGCCAGCTTAAGCATTGGTGATGAGGGGCAAGAATTTAGTACCTACTTAAACCAATACACCCAAGTAGATCATTTTACCATCCCTAAAGCTTTAGGTGAGTCTGCGCACTACAACCTCATGAAAAAAATTGAGGATTACGATGTAGTTGTGGTCGGATTAATGGGTATAACCAATAGCCCTAAACGCAATTTCGGTATTGCTCCTGGTGATATAAGTTTAATTCAATCCCTAGAGAAACGCCAGCAGGTAGTAACCGTCTTATTTGGAAATGTATATGCTGCCAAAAATTTAGAAGGGCTTTCTCATGTGGTATTAGCCTATGAAAATTCTCCATTTACACAAAAGCTAGTCCCTCAGATCATATTTGGTGCCAGACCTGCCAAAGGCATCCTACCCGTTTCGGTCAGTACACAGTTTACCCAAGGAGTAGGAGGGTTCCTAAATTCCCAAAATCGCCTTGCATACGGAAGTCCTGAAAGTGTAGGGATGGATTCCAAAAAATTGGATAAAATAGATGAAGTAGCGGCAACTATGATTGAAAACAAAGCCGCTCCGGGGGCACGAGTACTTGTAGTCAAAGATGGAGTAGTCATTTTTGACCGGTCATATGGACATCTAGACTATGAAAAAACTGCTCCAGTAACTTCAGAAACAGTTTACGACCTAGCATCAGTTACAAAAGTCGCTGCTACCACCTTAGCAGCTATGTTTTTGCATAGTCGAGGAGAACTTGACATTTCCAAGTCAGTAGGCGACTATCTTCCTGAACTGAAGACAACAAATAAAGGTCCTCTTATTCTCAAGGATGTTTTAGTACATGAAGCAGGATTAAAAGCTTTTATCCCCCATTACAACAAAACATTGGCTTCGGGAAAATGGAACCCTATCTATTACCAAGATTCTTTGAGTCAAGACTATTCCTTACCCATTTCAAATGCCATGTATGGAAGGAATAGCTTGCGCGATAGCCTATGGAAGTGGACAGTTGAATCGGAACTATTGCCCAAGCCACACAGCTATGTCTACTCGGACTTGACGATGTATTTTATGCAAGAAATTATAGAGAGGATAGTCAATCAACCCTTAAATGAATTCCTAGAACAGCAGTTTTACGCCCCTCTAGGTCTCCAAACGCTTACATTTAAACCCTTTGAAAAATTACCCCTACAAATAATTGCTCCTACAGAAAAAGATCAAACTTTCCGTAATAGACAAATTCAGGGCTATGTACATGACCCAGGTGCTGCTATGTACGGCGGAGTTGCAGGCCATGCTGGTTTATTTGGTACAGCCCAAGACCTTGCAGTAATTATGCAACTCCTACTTAATAGAGGCCGCTATGGCGATGTAGCACTTCTACAGCCTGAAACAATAGATGCCTTCACCAAGAGACAATCTACACGAAGCCGGCGAGGGTGGGGCTGGGATAAGCCCGATCCAGAAAAAGGAAAAGGAGGATCAGCGGGTAAATTAGCCCCCAAAAGCACCTTCGGACATACTGGCTTTACGGGTACTTGTGTATGGGCTGATCCAGAGAATAAGTTGTCCTACATCTTCCTTTCCAACAGGGTATACCCAAGTGCTTCCAACACGAAGTTACTTGACATGGGGATACGAACTAAAATCCACGACCTGATTTACGAGGCCATCAAAAACTGATTGTGCCAAAAATCACCCCGTTGATTTGGGGATCAAACTAGTTTTCTTTGATTTCAATTACCTTAAACTCGGTACGCCTATTAGTTTGATGTTCCTCCTCAGTTTGTGCATTTGAAATCAGAAGCTGAGTTTCCCCATATCCTTTTGCCACCAAACGATCAGGAGCAATGCCTTGACTCACCAAGTAATCCACTGCTGCCTGTGCCCGTTGCTGAGACAAAATTAGGTTGTATTCATCGCTGGATCTTGAATCCGTATGCGAACTCAATTCAATACGAATGGTTGGGTTATCCCTTAAGATTTTAACCAATTTATCCAATTCTGGCAAAGCATCGGCACGAATGTCTGCTTTATTCAAGTCGTAATAAATATTGTCCAAGACAATGGCCTTCTCTAAAATCAATTGATCCAAAATTACCGTGGTATCCAGAACAATATTGGTCACTTCTTGAACAAGTTTGGCCGGATCAGGAGTCTTTCCCTTGGTTGTGAAAGGAATTGATTTGGAAAAATACCCACTTCGTGAAGCAATAATGTTGTAGTCACTCTCTGGAGATAGTGAGAAACGAACTCTTCCTTGCGCATTCGAAAAATCTCCCCCCACCTGCCGCTTATCTTCTCCGTATAAAACCACACGAGTCCTTGGTAAGATCGCCTCTTTGCCATCTACTTGAACCTCTTTGGTAAATACATTCAGTAGGACGTTTACTATTTTTGGTGCTGGGGTTTTGTCCTCAAAAAAGTAGATGTCGTCATCTCCTTTCCCACCTGCCCGATTGGAAGAGATGAACCCAGCTTTGGGGTAATCGGTAAAAAAAATTCCAAAATCATCAGCTTGGCCATTGAAGCTAGGCCCTAGATTAGTGACAACTTGTACCCCATCTTTATTTTTTTCAGCAACAAAAAGGTCCAATTTTCCTAAACCAGGGTGCCCATCCGATGCGAAGAATAATTTTTCATCTTCAGTGGGACGAGGAAACAGTTCATTGCCTGCAGTATTGATGGTAGGGCCAAGATTGACTGCATTGCCAAAATCTCCATTTGCTAGCTTGGTTGCTTTGTACAAATCTATCCCTCCGTAGCCTCCTGGCCGATTGGAAGCAAAGAATAGTTCAGAGCCATCACTAGAAAATGCAGGAGTGGAGTTCCACCAGGTATCTTCTTCATTGACAGCCATCCAACTAGGTTGCGTAAATCCCGACCCCCGGAAATAGGAGGCAAAAAGCATGGTCTCCGGATAATCCCTGGCTGAGGTGGAATTTCCCCGTGCATAGATGAATGTATTTCCATCGGGGCTGATAGCCAAAGCAGCTTGATTGAGCCCCTCCTCATTTTCAAATTCAGGCAAACGCTCCACTCCTGCTGCATCCACCTTTAGACCTTGAGCTCGAGCTCGAAAGAGTTGATGGTAGCCCGTTCCAGTAGCTGGATATAACCGAGATGAGGCCCTACCAGAGGTAAAATAAAGGAAATTCTCGCTAATAACTGGAGCATAATCTGCCCCTGAACTATTCAATTCATTGTAATTGACCAACAAATAATTGCTGAAATAATCTTTAATCTCTGCAACCAAAGGAAGTCCGGTAAGCTCTTGCTTAATACGGGCTTGCAACCGCTCGTCGGAAGTGGATGCTGCCGCAGCGTCAAAGGCAAGTTTGGCCGCCTCCCATTTTTGGTTTGCCTTCAAACTTTGGCCTAAGAAAAAATGAGTTTCAAAGCTAGGATCTTCCTGGGATAACTTTTGATAATGAGGCAAAGAGGATTCTATGCGATTGGAGAGTCGGTAACTTTCAGCTAGCAGTCGATGGGCTGATAGGTTGCTGGAATCGGTAGCCAAAACCTGATTGAAGGTATTGATAGCATACTGGTATTGACCAGAAAGATATTGTTCGTTTCCCTTTTCAAAAAGGCTTTTACAGGCCCCCAAAAAGAGAAGAAGAAGTAGCGCTAGCGTAGAAAAAATGGATTTCATTGTACAACAAGTGAAGTCTACCCGTGAATATGGAGATTTAATTTGGAAAATATGCCCTCAGCCAACTTTTTGAAAGGGGCTGCCATAGGTCGGATAATTCTGCTTTAGTTTGGATAGTAGGGAGCATTACCTCTTGATCCAGGGCAATTTCTCCTCCTTGAATTCTAGATTTTATTCCCAGGGCTGGAAGGACACGAACTTGTCCGCTTGGGTCCCTTAAGGTGAGCTTGCCTTGATCTACTAAATTAATCTGGAATTTTTGTTCAAATTCTTTGAGAACACGTACTGAGGAATCAATAGAACAGCCTGAGGCTCCCAGCTGGCTTTCATCTACTGCAAGTACTAGCAGCTGCTCTTCTAAAATGGTAAACGAGGTAGGCATCCCTTTTCCATGGGTAGCCCAGCTGGCACAAAAATCTATTAGACCTGATTGAATCCATTCCTGCTCTGAAGGAGTAAACCTGCGAGGAGAAACATATACCCAGATTCGTGCATGGTCTGGTAGCTGATCAAAGGGAAGGTACATAGCAAGGTGTTTATTCTTCATCAAAAATACTCCTTCTGCTTAACGGCAAAATGGGCCCTTTTGATTCAAATCTTTAAATTAAATTCCCATATCCTTAGCGATCATTTCGGCAAGGTCATAAACTTGTACTTCCGCTTCCTTGTTCTTGTTTTTAATCCCGTCGGTCATCATGGTCAAGCAAAAGGGGCAACCTACTGCGATAGCTTCTGCTCCTGTGGCCAATGCCTCTTCAGTCCGTTCAATGTTGATGTCTTTTTTACCAGCTTCTGGCTCCTTAAACATTTGTGCACCTCCTGCACCGCAGCAAAGTCCTTTGGTGCGACAGCGCTTCATTTCTACGAGTTCTACATCCAAGGCTTTAATTACCTCCCGTGGGGCTTCATACACGCCATTGGCACGACCTAGGTAACAGGAATCGTGAAAAGTAATTCTTTTACCTTTAAATTCTCCTCCTCCTTGAAGAGTCACTTTTCCTTCGTTGATAAGCTGTTGAAGAAATTCAGAGTGGTGAATTACTTCGTAGTTGCCTCCCAAGGCAGGGTATTCGTTTTTGATGGTGTTGAAGCAATGCGGACAGGCGGTGACCACTTTTTTGACTTCATAGGCATTCATCACTTGAATATTGGCTACTGCCTGCATTTGAAAAAGAAATTCATTTCCTGCGCGTCGAGCAGGATCTCCTGTACAGGCTTCTTCTGGGCCTAGTACGGCAAAGCTCACCCCTACTTTATTCAATATTTTAACAAAAGCTTGAGTGACCGCTTTGTAGCGCTCGTCAAAGGATCCCGCACAGCCTACCCAAAAGAGAACTTCGGGTGTTTGGGAATTGGCGGCCATTTCGGCCATGGTAGGAACTTGATAGGTAGACATGTTTTTAGCTACTAGACATTAGATACAAGACGCAAGACCAAATAGGATTTTATGCATCTCTTACTTCATTTCTTCTTCTTTTAGTTTATCCGCCCAGTTAAAGCGGTCGCTTGGACTAAATTTCCAGGGTGAAAAGCTCGTTTCCATATTTTGGAACATTGCATTCCACTGTGCAGGTGTGCCCGATTCCTCCATAGCCACAAAGCGACGCATCTGCAGAATAATTGAGAGGGGGTCAATATTGATAGGACAGGCTTCCACACAGGCATTGCAGCTAGTACAAGCGTTGATTTCTTCTTTGGTAATGTAATCTCCCAAAAGCGATTTGCCGTCGGCTAGACCTGGCCCACCCGAATCTAAGCTTTTTCCTACCTCCTCCGCTCGGTCGCGCACATCCATCATGATCTTGCGTGGGGAGAGTTTTTTGCCAGTCAAATTTGCTGGACACTCGGAGCTACAACGCCCACACTCCGTACAAGAGTAGGCATTGAGGACATTCACCCAGCTAAGATCATTGATATCTTTGGCTCCAAATCTTCCAATCTCAGCAGGAGATTCGGAAGGAGTTTCTACAGGAATTCCGAGCATCATGTTCACTTCTTGGGTCACTTCGGGCATCGTGGCCATTTCTCCTTTTGGTTTTAAATTTGAATACCAGGTGTTGGGAAAAGCCAAGAAAATATGCAAATGTTTGGAATAGGTTACGTACACCGCAAAACCTACTATGCCAACAATGTGAAACCACCAGGCAAAGCGCTCTACAGCAACCAAATCACCTGATGAGAAGCCTTGAAAGAGTGGCTGGAGAAAGCCGCTGAAGAAAAGAGGCCCCAGAACTAGGTAATGTGCATCTCCTCGGCTTGCCAAAATCTGATCCGTCGCATTCATAGTTAGAATGGCACACATTAGGATGATTTCGATCACAAGGATCAAATTGGCATCCAATGCCGCCCATCCTTTCAGTTCAGGCTTGGTAAATCGCTCCACTTTCATCACATTTCTCCGCACCAAAAAGGCTACACAGGATACCAGCACCGCAACGGCAAGAAATTCAAAAATATTGATCGCTACTGTATACAAACCTCCTAAAAAGGGAGCGAAAAGTCGGTGGGTCCCTAACAGTCCATCAAGCACAAATTCCAGAACTTCCAAATTAATCACTAGAAACCCCACATAAATCAACCCGTGTAAAAATGCAGGAATCAGGCGTTTGAACATTTTCTGCTGGCCCAAAGCAACAAGAAACATTGCTTTCCACCGATTTTCTGGTTGGTCATTTCGGGTTTCCGCCTTTCCAAGTAGGATGTTTCGTCGAAGAAATTGGATCCTTTTATTCAAATAAAAGCCCGCAATACCTAGAATCAGGACAAATGCGACTTGTGGTAAAATGCTCATATTGATCGGATTAACTAGTTTTTACAAATTTTGGGTCTATTTTTTCTGAAAAGGATTTGTAGAGAATCCTCATTTTTCTACATTTGCAACACTCAAAGGGATGGTGATATAGCTCAGTTGGTAGAGCATCGGACTGAAAATCCGTGAGTCGGTGGTTCGAGTCCACTTATCACCACCAACCCGGTCTTTGCAGATCGGGTTTTTTTGTGCCCTGTTTTTTTTCCTGGTTCAACTATTTTTCTTCCTTTTTACTGCCAAAATATAAAATAGTCTGCATGCATACTATTTTTCATGTATTTAAAATTTAATCTAAGAACACTCCAATAAGGATGCATTAATAACA
>JAURGC010000225.1 GCA_030833985.1 Algoriphagus sp.
TTACTCGTAAAAATCGTTCCAAACGACGGAGAGAACTCATTGATTCGGGCTTAAGTTCAAAACTATCAAAATCGAAAAACACATTTTCAAACACAAACTCTGCCCCTGAAGCAATCGGGTCCATTTCAATTTTTAAATCTGTTACATTTTTAATGGAATCCCGCTGTACATTATAAATTTTAGGAAGATAGCCTTCCTTTTCTACATAAAGACCTTCTTCAGCCCCTTCAGGATACAACATGATAAAAGAGCCATTTTTACTATCTGATTGAAATTGGTAACGCGTACTGTCGTTTGCCAAAGAAACTAGGGAAAGGCTCGCAGAAATAGGAGCCCCAGTTTTCGCTTGAAACACCTTCCCTTCCGTGACTGTAAGATTCTCCCCAAGGTCAATTTGGTTAGGAAATTTAAACCGATACAAAAAGGCACGGTCTTTCAATTGAGGAGAGGTGGATAACTCGCTGTAATACGCGTAATCCTTTTGAGCAGTAATGAAAAGTGCTACCTGATCTTGCTGATCATTTATAGGAAGCCCAAGATTTTTTGGTTCATCAAAACCCCCATCCGAAATTCTAGAAAGAAATATATCCATCCCCCCAAATCCTAAATGCCCATCCGAAGCAAAAAATAAAGTCTCGTTATTGAAAAATAGAAATGGTGAAATTTCATCCTTAGGGGTATTGATGGGTGCACCTAAATTTTTTGCATCAGACCAGCTCCCATCCGTATTTCTAACTGAATACCAAATATCATTTCCACCCAATCCTCCTCGTCGATCTGAAGAAAAGAATAAAAGCCTCCCATCGGCCGACAAAGATGGCTGTGAATCCCAAAATGAAGAGTTAATTCGGAAGCCCATGTTCTTTGGGTCCTGCCACTCTCCCTCCACCTTTTCAGCACTGTATAAATCACAGCTTCCTTGACTATCAGGTGCATCACAAGAGGTGAAGATTAAAAATTTACCATCGGCAGTAACCGAACAAGTTCCCTCATTAAAGGAAGAATTAATTTTAGATGAAATACTTTGAGGGAAGGTCCATTCCCCAACAGGCAAATACTGGGAAGAAAAAATATCTTCTTTATCCGAAGTAGTTGTCCCTGTTCTTCTAGTAAAAAATAGCTGCTTTCCGTCTGCTGTCAATACTGGAAAATATTGTAAGGCAAATTCATTCAACGGGGAAGGAAGTATCTCTTTTTCAATCGTCATTTTTAATTGCAGCTGCTGACGAACAAAATCAACTTGTTCCTTCATTTCTATAAAATAATTGCCTTTTTTAAACGCCTCAGTAGCACCTTCTTCTATTCTTAAAAACTCCTCGGAAGCTGTTTCAAATCGACCTTGCCTCAAATAAATGCTGGTAAGTAGCCACGCAAAATCTACGAGATATTGGCTTTTTTGAGGTAAAACAGCATTTTTTCCTTGTAGACACAGTTGCTCTGCTTCTGAAAATTTACCCTGGCTGATCAGCAGCTGGACTCCCTTTTGGTAGGCTTCAAAAAAAATCACTGATCGCTCCCAAGCCGCTTGATATTTTTGCAAAGCCTCAGAATACCGTTTCAGGTAGCGTAAATTTTCCCCCTCCTCAAAAAATCGAATCGCCCTCCCATCAGTCACTGAATAATTCTGTGCATAGGCTGGTACAGCCAAAAAAAACAGAACCAAGACCAGGAGTATGCCACGCATAAGCTTAAGGGATATCCATAAATTTATGCGTTTGCAGCGAAATTTTCCAATTTGGATTGTTTTTTATAAAATCAATCAATTCAGGAAGGCGGGCTTTAGCCTTGCTCCACTCGGGCTGAAGGCGAAGTTCACATCCCAAACCTACTTGCTTCGCATGCGCTTCTGCAAAAGTCAAATCACTCGGGTGATACACGACCGCCTTAAGTTCATTGGCCACTTCGTAAATGGAAGGATGCGGCTTTTTGAATTTTTTGGGTGAAAAACACACCCAATCAAACTCACCTGAAAATGGATACGCTCCGGAGGTTTCTAAATGTGTACTGAAGCCTTTTGTCTTTAATAGCTGGGTTAAGGGTCCCAATTCGTACAGCAAGGGTTCTCCTCCAGTAATGACAACCAACCTGCCTGGAAAAGAAAGTGCGCCGGCTACTAGTTCTTCGATGGATACGATCGGCCACTTACCTGCCTCCCAACTTTCCTTGACATCACACCAGACGCAACCTACATCACAGCCACCTAGCCGTATGAAATAGGCTGCATGACCCGAA
>JAURGC010000044.1 GCA_030833985.1 Algoriphagus sp.
ATTTCAGATTTAATTTTTTCTTCGCAAATCCCCTATCGTTTCAGCATCAGCCAACCCCTCGGATCTACCTCAGGTAAGCTGCTGCTCGTGACCAAAACCCCTTTTTTTCCAATTGAGAGTTTTTGACTACCCGTTGAGGTAATTACCTCCACCGGAATTTCAAAGTCAATACCTTCCAAAGCAATTCGATACCCCGACTTTCCTTGTTTGCGTACTTTTAGTTCAGGGAGGGTAATAGTCTCTAAATAAAGCTTAAAAAACCCTTCCAAATTTTGACCTGTGTACTGTTGGATAAAATCGATGAAGTCTTGAGTAGTCACTCTATTTAAATAAGTAAACTTCTCTTCATTGGCAAAGGCTTTTAAAGCAGGGAAAAAAAGTTCATCTCCTAATACTCCTCGCAAGGAATGGATGACCATGGCTCCCTTTGTATATATCTCCGGATGATAGGCTGCCTTTTCTGTTGAATTGGGAGGACTCACTACAGGTTGGGCATGCGGAATCCCCCTGGCCTCGGAACGTGCTTTTTTGAAATAAGCTTCCGGTCCCCCGTGTTCCCAATAAAACAACCAGTCCCCGTAGGCGGTAAGTCCTTCGTGAATCCACATATCTGCCCAGTCGCCTACAGAAATCTTATTTCCAAACCATTCGTGTCCTAGTTCGTGGTGGAGGAGCCAGTCATAGTTTACCGTACCCATGGGGTCAAACTGGAAATTATTGCCATAAGCATTGATTGTTTGGTGTTCCATTCCTAGGTAGGGTGTTTCTACCACAGCGATTTTGTCCTGTGGAAATGGATAGGGGCCAAAAAATTTTTCATGGGTTTCGGTACTTACTCGAAGTACGTCGAGCAGTTGCTTGGCCATGTCTTTGTTATCCTGAAGTACCCAGACTGCCATCGGAATTACCGTTCCATCTATAGAGCGAAATTCGGTTTCTGCTTTTTCAAATACCCCAACCGTAAAATTGATGTTGTAATTGTTGATAGGATAGTCAGTTTTCCAAGTGTACTGTACTTTTTGACCCTGATTTTGGGTTTGGATTAGTCGCCCATTGGAGGCCACAAAGTAAGGTTTGGGAACTATAAATGATAGCTCTACCCCTTGCTGAGGCTCGCTTGAGGGGTGATCTAAGGCAGGCATAAAAAGTTTGGCTCCTTCGCCCTGGCAAGATAGTCCCATCCAATGCCTACCAATGGAATCTTTTTCCCAAGTAAATCCCCCAGTCCATGGAGGATTCTGGGCAATGGGTGTTGGACCCCCATAAAAAATTTTCACCTGATTGCAGGTGCAATCTTTGGGAAGAATGTCTAGTAGGTCATTTTTCTGGGAAAAATCCACTTCTTCACCATCCATAAGCACCTTGCTTACCTGGTACTGGTCAATCAATTGAAACCGAAGGGTGTCGAGTTTTTCTTGGGAGGTAAAAGTGATGGTTGATTGACCCGAAATGGATTGTGTTTCTGGGAAGATTTCCAATTCCAATCGGTAATGTTGGATTTGAAACTTCGCTTGAAGGGGGTCTATTGGCCCTCCCCAATCCCAGGTTTGGGCTTGTATCAGCTGAACAACAAAAAAGAGGGGGCCAAACAAGAGTAGTTTTTTCATAGAAAGAGTAAAAAGAAAAAGGCCTTGAATATAGGCAGCAATACCTAAAAAAACCGCTCCTGATAGTGAATCTTGGAGCGGTTGAGATGCTAGTCTTCGGCGTAGTTGAAGGAGTCTACCTGTTCCTTGATCCAATCGTGGTATTTTCCTCGAAGAAATTCAATCCATTCATTCTTGTATTTGGACCCATCGAGCAGGAAACGGAAAGCGGTAGTTGCTTTTGGTTTACTCAACGCACTAACTAGGTCTTCAGCCAAAGTTTTTTCTTTAACACGGCGATCCACAAAATCCTGCATAAGTTGATGTTCCTGCACAGGCTCGAGCCTAGTAAACTCTGCAAAATTTTCAGGTTGGTCTTCAATTTCGTCGAGGATATCTTCTTCCTCTGGGGTTAGGTCGTAGTTGAAATAATCTTCATCGTCCGGCATGTGGTGAATTTTCTTTTTATCAAGTTGATAAAAACACACATTGCCTTTAAGCAATTGGGTAGCAATTAAATCTACCTCTTTTTCAGAAAGCGAAAGCATGAATGGAGTTCAAGATGTTTTAAAAATTTTAGTAGTCGAAAGTTCAACAAATTGTTTCAAATTGTGCAAGTTCTAACCAAAAAAATAAGCTTAAACTCTCTTATTTAAAATTTTTTCCAGCAAAGAGGGGTTTATTTCATGCCCACCTGCATAAGTCAATACATTTGAGGGTTTTCCCAGGGTAAGCAGGAGCTCTTCCTGTCGTTTTTTACTCTCTTCTGTAATCAGTTTATCCTCTGTTCCGTAGACAAGGAACACTGCTGTGTGAACAAATTTTTGTTTGGCCAAATTTAATTCTATATCATGTGCAAAGCCTCCTCCCCATAGGACCAAGGAATCGATTGTGCCGCTCCATTCGCTGGCCCAGCGTGTCGCAGTAGCTGCACCTTGGGAAAAGCCCAAGAGGTGGATGCGCGGTAGTTGGGTAAATTTCGATAGCAATTCTTCTATTAGCTGATTGAGGAAACGGTGGTTGTTTGCGATGGCAGTTTCCCGATTGTAACTGGTCATCCAATTGGCACCAACTCGTCCCTGAAATTCCTGTAGGTAGGCATGATTGGTACCTTCTGGAGCAATAAAGAGTTGATTTGGAGAGGAGAAAGGAATAAACTTTCGGATAAAAAACTCTGCTAGTTGCCCATAGCCATGTAGGACAATCCAGACTTCTTGTTCTTTTCCTGTTGGTTCATGGGACAGGAAATAGGGGGCTTCGTAAGGAAATTGTAAGGATTTTTTCACGCTCAGCTGTGGAGATCATCAAATTTGAGTGGAAGTAACTGGTGAATACCTTGGAATCGAAGGACGGTTCCATTGGCTTGCAAAAGCAAAATAGTGATGGGGCTTTTGTACCTGTTTTCAACCTCATTGATGGTCTGTCGGCACATCCCACAGGGAGATACTCTTGCCCAACTATCCTCTCCAGCTCGCTGTGCTACAATGGCCAGGATTTGGGGAGTTTGCTCAGGAAAGTTAGCACCCACATAACCAAGAAGGAGACGTTCGGCACAGGTGCCTACTGGGAAACTTACATTCTCCTGATTTGAAGATTGGTAGATTTCCCCATTAGCGAGAGCTACTGCTGCCCCTACTCTAAAATCGGAATAGGGGGCATAGGCATTTTTGGAAATTTGTTGGGCTCGCTGAATTAGGATGAGTTCCAGAGAATTTAATTCTGAAAAAGCAAGCTCTTCTAGCTCAATCGAAGTGGCAATTTTCTTCACAAGCGGTAGTGGTTTAGAGAAGGACTAGCAATTAAGGTACGCAAATGTTCCTTAATTCTTGAATTTTCCCTTTTTCACATCAAAAAAAAGGCACATTTTTAAGGCAACAAAGCCCATCCGATGTCGACCATTTTGCTATTTGGTGCAGGAAAATCTGCCACATCCCTTATTGATTTCCTAGCTGATTCTTGTGGGGATGGGTCGCGAAATTTTTTGGTAGCGGACCTAGACCCTGCTTTGGCAGCAGCCAAACTCAAGGGGCGTGTCCATACGGAGGCTGTACCTGTGGATTTACATCAAGAAGATTCCAGGCAGCAATTAATTTACCAGGCTGATGTAGTGATATCCATGCTTCCGGCAGAACTTCATCCACTAGTGGCAGCTGATTGCTTGAAATTGGGAGTTCATTTTTTTACAGCCTCTTACGAAAGTGAATCCCTTCGCGCGATGAAGCAGGAGATTGAGGCCAAGGGTCTTCTTTTTCTTAACGAATGTGGACTAGACCCAGGACTTGATCACCTTTCTGCGTTGAAAATCATCCATGAGGCTAAAGCAAAAGGGGAAGAAATTCGTTCCTTTAAGTCCTATTGTGGGGGGCTTATTGCTCCTGAAAGTGAGGCTAGCAATCCTTGGAAATATAAGTTTACCTGGAATCCTAGAAATGTGGTGCTGGCGGGTCAAGGGACCTCTAAGTTTCTGGATCATGGGGAGCTGAAGTTGGTACCTTATCAGCAGTTGTTTAAACGTGTAGAAAAAATACATTTTCCGGGGTTAGGTGATTTTGATGGCTATCCCAATCGGGATTCCCTGCACTACCAAGCCATTTATGGATTGGAGCAGGTAGCTACCTTGCTTCGAGGGACGCTTCGTAGGGAAGGCTTCTGTAAGGCTTGGGATGTACTTGTTCAATTAGGTATGACTGACGATACTTCGTGGATAGAGTTGCCTGCCAATGGCACCTATCGACAGTTTTTAAATGCCTTTCTACCCTGGTCCGATCAACTCACTGTAGAGGAAAAATTAACAGCATTTATTCCAGACTTAGACTTTCCCACTTTTGAAAAATTGCAATGGCTAGGTTTTTTTGAAACAAAACTCCTTCCAAAAACAACAGGTAGTCCTGCGCAGCTACTTCAGGAAATTCTTGAGGAGCAGTGGGCACTTCAGCCGACAGACCGGGATTTAATTGTGATGCAACATCAATTTGAGATTCAAACCCAATCGGGGATCAAAAAGCTCACTTCTAGCTTGGTTCAAGAGGGAATAGATGGGGTGTATACTGCGATGGCTAAGACAGTGGGTCTACCCCTGGCCATTGCTGTAGATCTCTTTTTGAAAGGGAAGATTTCCCTTCGCGGCTTGCAGCTTCCCGTAGTTCCTGAATTGTACCTACCCATTTTAGAGGCCTTAGAAAAAGAAGGGATTCGATTTGAGGAGCAAGTGGTAAATTGAAAATTGACCACATCCGGCTGACCACGATTCACTTACTTTAACTTCTAACCTTATTTACCTACGGATAATTATAAACCAAAAAGAGACCAATAAGCAATTGGTCTCTTTTTGGTTTTAGGGTCTCCAATCTGCTGGAGGATCAATGAATGCCCCGGGAATTAATCGGCAATCATCCTGAATAATTGCAGGGGTTTGTTTGAAAGTCAGGTCATTTCTATCTACATAGATTCTTTTGGAGGTTTCTCCTGCAGCTATAAAATAGCCCAAAACCACTTCATCTGGATTATCCAAGCTCAGCATATTTCCTCGTAAGGTTGCAGGGGGTGGGTCAAATATAGACCCACTTATTTCTGCTTGCTGTTTGACTAAACGAAGGAATCGATAAGCATTTTGAGAAATGCTGTATTGCTTCAAGTCTACCCTATATTTATATACAAAACGGAACCCGTCATCCGCAATAAATGAGGCAGGAATCTTTGTGTTTAGGCCATTGAATGAGTCATCATTGACTACAAATAAGCTTTGATTGTTACTAATTTCATATTTATAACAAAAATTACAGCAATCCTTTGGCTGAGGTGTCCGGTCAGGGTTTTGTGGCGTTGGTCTTGGAGTAAATAAATCCGGACGAGTCTCCAGAATGTATACTGCTGGGCCATTTTTCCAGAAATAGAAATTATTTTCATCAGCAGGATCTTTAAGTCCTACGATGAGTTGAATTCCGGAATTTGGAACTCCACTATCTTCTGTGGGGATGGTGACCGTGCGCGTCTCTATCGTTTGAATGGTGGGAACAGCAGCTACTCGCTCTGGAGTAGAGGTGTATACCTTTCCCTCAACTGTTTCTATCTGCAGGGTATAGGATTTACCTACCTGTGCACGAAAATTTGCTGGGGTGTAATAGGTCCCTTTGAATTCATCTTTTCCTTCAGTAAGGAAAGTAACATTTCCCTCGTTATCTCGAACTACTACTGTAGCCAAGGAAACTGGACGAATGAGTCCTTCAAAAATACTTCCATAGGTAGCACTTCGAGTAAGTGTAATGGAATGGGGACCTGGACCTGTGGAAATGATTCCTTCCACGGTCAAAAGTTGCTCTCCTTCAGGTACGGTAACCTGGTAGGGGTCAACGCAGGCAATCGGAAGAATGAGGAATAGGTATATAAGTCTTTTCAACATGGCTTAGAAACTAATGGCATAACTCAAACTAGGAAGGGGAATACCCAACAAGGCCAAACGGAAGGCTTGAGGAGGTTGCTGTGGTGCATCATCAAAGAAGATAGAGAATGGATTTTTGCGCCCATACACATTGAGCACGGAGAAAGTCCAATCCCCATCAAAAAACTTCCCTTCTCCATTTAACTTGAAATTGACGGAAAAATCTAATCGATGAAAGTCAGGAAGTCGTTGTTGGTTTCGATCCTTAAAATAGGCGAGGTTATTTCCTGAGTAATCAAACTTGGCATCTGGAAAGGTAATGGGTCTCCCTGTACTGTAAGCGAAAGTAGCTGAGATGGAAGTGTTGGTACTCACTTTGTAATTTCCAATCAGAGTCAAGTCGTGTGGCTTGTCAAAGTTGGATGCGTACCATGCCCCGTTGTTGATGTTTTCCTCCTCAAATGGGGTAATTACTTGTCTCAATGATCGAGAATAGGTGTAGGATATCCACCCTGTAAGTGTTCCCAGATTTTTCTTCACATAGAGCTCCATTCCATAGGATTTTCCTTGCGCAGGGATGAGTTCGGTTTCGATGTGATTTTGCAAAATCAAATTTGCCCCATCTTTGTATTCTACAACGTTTTGAAGGTCTTTGTAGTAGACTTCCACAGACGTTTCAAAGATGTTTCCTTTGAAATTATTGTAGTAACCAAGTGAGAATTGATCTGCAATCTGGGGCTTTAAAAACTCATCACTCAATTTCCACACATCTGAAGGAGCAATCGTTGCCGTATTGGAAATCAAGTGGATAAACTGGTACATTTTATTGTAACCCAATTTGACTGAGCTCGCTTTGCTGAAGGAATAGCGGAAGGAAGCTCGTGGTGCTAACCCATCGTAAGTTTGGATCAGTTCGTTTTCAGCATAATTGGTTTCCCCGATGGCGGAACCATCCGAAACGGGAGTTCCTTCACGGTAATTTCGAACAGTCCGGGCGCCCAGGTAGTCGTACTTATCGTACCGTAAGCCATAGGACAAACCAATCTTTTCCCCAATTTCCAGTTCGTGCTGGAAGTGGGCAGCCATCTCTCGGCCTGCTTCATTTTGTACTTTTTTGGGCAGTAAATCCTCTGTAGCGCCAGTAGGCACCAATTCACCTGGCTGGATAGCCACTTGCTTGTATTCTGCACCAATTGTAAATGACTGCGTAGGGCTTAGAGTATAATTGAGAAAGGTCCTTCCCCCCATATCCTTGATGTCCGAATTGATTTCAAAGTCATTTAGGCCGGATTGGTTGAATATTCCATATTCATAGAGCGAATAAAAGCCAACTGCCTCTAATTTCAATTTTTCACTTAGCTTACTTTTCCATTGTAAGGAATGTGCATTGTTTTGCCAAGAGATGGTTGTATCCGAGGCAAAGGCAAAGTCATCGTAACTGGTGTAGTAGCTGTAAGTAAACTCATTATTTTCAGACAAAGGGGCGCTAATTACCACATTCCCATCGTAAAAATCAGCATTGGAACTATTGAGTGTGGTATTACTCAGCGATTGAAGGAGCCAATTGATGTAGGAGATTCGAAATCCCCCCAAAATTGAGACCTTGTTTTTGATCAAGGGGCCGTTAAGCGATAGTTTTCCAGAGAAGTTACTTACCATTGCTTCTCCTCCAAAATCAGTAATGCTCCCTGCCTTAGGAAGGATGTCAAGGATGGCTGAGCTTCTACCTCCAAATCTAGCAGGAACTACCGCCTTGTATAGTGTCACGTCATTGACCATGTCTGGGTTGAAGGCAGTGAAGAGTCCAAACATGTGGGATGGGTTGTAGATGGGAGCACCAGCAAATTGAATGAGGTTTTGATCTACGCCTCCTCCTCGGACATTCAGTCCTGAGGAAGCTTCACCTACCTGACTCACACCAGGCAGGGTAGCTAGGGAACGTACGATGTCAATTTCCCCCATAAATGGAGGAAGTTCACGTAGTGTATTGACACTTAAGGTGACAGCCCCCATGTTGGTGGATCGGATATTTTTCTCCGGATCACTCCCATAGATGACTACATCGTCAAGTGTAAAATCTTCCTGGAGCATCTTGATGGTAATCCTCCCATCACCTACTGCGGTGATTGGATAGACAACGGTTTCATATCCTACATAGCGAAATTCCAGTGTATACTCTGCTCGAGATACTTCAAACTCAAAACTACCATTGGCATCCGTAATCCGGGTTATGTCTAATTCAGGAATTCGTACGGTAGCACCGACAAGTGCTTCCCCGGTGATTTCATCAGTGATTCTTCCCGAAAGTTTAATTCCTTTGAGCTGACCAATATCTCGACCAATAACTTCCCGCTTTACAGTAGGGGTTTGAGCCCAGGCAGCAGAGAGCCCAAGAAATAAAAAGGCAAATAGAAAAATTTTTTTCATGTTGGGGGGCTTAAATCGCGTCTGGATCAAATTTGTATAGTTCCATGGATAACGTGCCAGGTACACTTTTTTCTGGAGTACGGAGGAAATATATGGAACCGTTGTATTGAAAATGACCGCTAGTAATACTTTGTGGTAGTCCTACCATTTGATTTTTTGATTTCCATTGATAGGTTTCTAAGTCAAGTTCCCAAAGCTCTTGCGTGGCTTTAAATAATCCGAGGTATGCTTTTTTGCCAATTACTTCTGCGGTGGGGTTTCCTTGACCTATTCGCCCTGGATAGGTAGTACGTTGTTCCCAACTATCTTGGTTGGGATTGTACTCCCATACTTGCCCGCTGGTAGACAAAACAAAAATTCTATTTTCCCAGACAAATGCTGCTCCTGAGCGGCCCAGTAAAAATGGAGCATTTTGTTTGTTGACCCATCGGGCTTCCTGAGGGTCATACATACGAACCAGGAAAGAAGCGGCATCCAAGCCTCCAAATACAAGTAATTTTGAATTCCATTCCAATGCCAAAGCATCACGAGTAGTAAATGGAAGGTCTTCCAAGCGTTCAAATTCACTTCCATTTATTTTCCAAAAGCTTCGGTCAAATTGAAAAACATCGCGAGTAATTTCGATAGCTCCTCCTCCCAAATAAGTAGGGGTAGCAAACGCAAATAGGCGGGATTTCCCTGGAAAATTCACTTCGGTCCAGGTACCCGTTGACGGATTGAAACGCTGAAATCCAGGATAAATATCTCCTAAATTGATTTTTCCAAGGCCGATGTGAAAGCCAGTTGAATTTGAAAAAAAGACATTATCATAGAGTCTAATATTACCAGGAAAGTCAGATAACTTCGTGTATTTACCCGCTTGGTATTCAAATGGGTTTGGAAGGGTAATTTCAGTTTCTTGGACTTTGATTTTAAGTGTCGTAAGTACTTGACCAGTTGCAGCTGGGATTTTGACCAACAACTTGGATTCAAACAAGTTTTTGATTACTTCTGCTTCTTGATTTCCAAAAAATACTTTAGTCCCCTCCGGGAAATTTTTCCCTTCAATGATAAGTTCCTCCCCAGCAATCCCATAGCTCGGGGTAAAGCCAGTGACTGTTGGATTGAGTGTGCTTAATTCAATCACTTCGCCGTCGATACGTTGCCCTTCTACATCAGCATAGGCTTTTACAAAATATGTCTGGCCTAAATCAAATCCATTTTTTTCTCCAATAAACCTTCCGGGTTGAACTTTTTCCCCCAAGGATAAGGTGATGGCATTTGTAAACGAGGCTGTTGTTGAAAAAATAAAGCCGTGATCTCCAGCAAGTACTTCTCGATTGGCTAATAAACGTCCAGAAATCCTGATTTTATCACTTCCTACAAACAAAACATCTTCAGTTGCTACCAAGACAGGGGTTTCATTTTCCTGGTTACAGGCCAATAGCGAAAGAAATAGTAGGATTAGTAATGTAGTCCTAAGTTGTGGCATGGAAAGTTGGGTGTAGTCAAGCTGCAAAAATACAGGAAGAATGAAACATTACAATCGATTTGTTTGAGGTATTTAACCCTAAAAAAAAATATTTTTCGAAAGGAATCAAAAACCCAAAAGAAACCCTGCTAGTATGCGCCTATAAGCTTCAGAAAAATCTCCATTTGGGGTTTTTAGGGTATAGATTTGATTGGGGTAATAAGGTTCTTTTTCAGTTTTTGAAAAAGCCATAATCACTCGATGGATGGGCTTAGTTTCCAAATGTCGAAATTGAATTTTTAAGGTGGGAAATAATTTGACTTCTTCCGCCAGCATACAAAAATCTCTCATTTGCCGAGGGGGTAAAATTACCCAAAATTCTCCAGAACTAGTAAGCAGCTGGCTAGCATGGCTGAGTAAGTCTTCGTACGATAAGCTGTCCGTATGTAAGGCAAGATTTCGTTTGGCATCACTGGACTTGAGGTGATCTGGGAAATAGGGTGGATTGCTAACAATCAAGTCAAAAGAGGCACCTGCCGAAAAATCTTGGAGGGCTATGGGCTTGAGCTTAAGTCGAGTACTAAAAAGGCTTTCCTTGAAATTTTCTGTTGCCTGGGCTGCTGCCACTGAGTCAATTTCAAGGGCAGTAATTTCGCTTTCAGGGAAGCGTTGGGCCAGCATCAAGGCAATCACTCCGGTTCCTGTTCCAATGTCCAAGATCTCCTTTGGCGAATTGTAATCGGCTAGTGCTCCAAGTAGAACCGCATCGGTCGTAATTTTCATGGCACAACGATCTTGCTGCACACGAAATTGTTGAAACTGAAACCAGCTGTTTGCCATTAGGTACGAGCCCTACTTAGTAACCTGGAACGAAAACGGGGTTTATCTTCCATGATGTTTAAGTCCTCTTCAGAGACACGTTTTACACTTTCTATGGTATAAAAAGCTTTTTCATCGCTTTGCTTTACCCTAGCTATAAATTCCTGGAGTTGGTCGCGTTTGAGTACTGTGAACAATAAATTGACCTTGCCATAGCGTCCCTCTGCCCCTACGTTGGTGAACCGAAAGTCTTTTTCCTTCATAAATTCTAGCAGAGAAGGGAGTGGCTTTGGGGTAATGACCCGAACCAAAACTCGGCCTAATGCTAATTTTTCATCCAAGGTCATGCCAACATACGTTCCCGTAGCAAAGCCGGCAGCATAAGCCAGGTAGGACAGTGGATTGTTGACATTTTGAAAGATTTGTCCGATGGCAAGAAGCCAAATCAACGCTTCAAAAAATCCTAATATAGGAACGATGTTTTTCTTACCATTCATCATAAACATGATGCGCAGCGTATTGATAGAGACATCAGCTACCCGTGCCACAAAAATCAATAAAGGCATTAGCAGGTAGTTGAGTAGCTCGTTGGAAATTCCTAAATTTTGTAAGAAGTCTTGCATGGCAGAATGAAATGCTTTTGCAAAAATATCGCTTTATTGACAGAGCCCGCTAAAAAATAAGTCAAGAATTTAGATTTTTTGATCTTTTCCAGCAGGTATTCCCAAGGCTAAAAATTGCCCGGTCATCAGTAGAAGAAACCAAATCAGTAGGTTCCAATTGTCAAAAAGATCTAAAAAAACACCAAATACGAGGGGCCCTAAGGCGGCCAAAACATAGCCGGCAGACTGAACCATTCCAGAAAGCTTGGCAGTAGTGTATTCTTCTGCACTACGCATAGAAATAAGAGTGTAGGCGATACTCAAACTCGCTCCGCTTCCAATCCCAATCAGTGTGAGCGCAGCAAAGGTGATCCATTCTTGGTGGATAAATAGTGCGCTGAAGCCTACCAGGTAGCCTACACCCACCGTCACAATCACTCCAGACTGTTGTTTGAGTCGCAATAGGAGATTGGGAGCAAAGAAGGTCCCAATCAAAGAGATCAATTGCATGTAGAAAAGAGCCAATCCGGCCTGTACGGGAGTCATCCCTCGAGCTATTAGTAGGTCGGGAAGCCACGTTATCATCGTGAAATACATGACCGACTGGGCACCCATAAATCCGGTAACTTGCCATGCTAGGGTAGATTTCCATACATTTTTCCCAGGAGCGGGTACGGTAGATTTTTGGGTTGAGGGAGCTCCGAGCTGAGGAATCCAGACAAGTAGGGCTAGCACCATTAATCCCACCCAAGAAAGTAGGGCTCCTCTCCATCCCCAGCCCAGCCCTTCTGCCAAGGGTACGCTGATTCCTGAAGCAATGGCAGCAAATAAGGACATTCCTGTAGAAAGTAGGGCGGTCATCAGCCCGATTTTTTCCGGAATTCTCGCTTTGAAAAAGGGAATCATCAGCACGTTGGCAGTCACAATCCCTATTCCCGTCAAGGCGGTACCTAAATACAAGACCACAATCCCTCCTTGGACACGAAGGACTACCCCCATGGCGAGTAGGAGAATCCCTAAAAAAATAGCTTTACCATGTCCTAGTTTTTTACCCAAAAATGGGGCAAATAAGGAAAAAATGGCAAAGGTAATAAGGCTGAGCGTGGTCAAAAATCCAGCTTCTCCATTGGATATCCCCAGGTCCTCCCGAATAAAAGGGATCAATGGTCCTACCGACGCAATGGAGGTGCGGAGGTTGACCGAGATCAAGATCACCCCTAGGATAAGTAAGGCTTTGGAAGAGTATTTAGGCAAGGGAACTAGGTATTACGAAATACCTGCCTTCCGCAGGCAGGCGAGATACGAAATACGGAAATTAAAACTAAAATCGAACACCTACCATGGGATGAAGAATTTAGAAGTGAGGAAAACTAGCTAACCTGCTGCAGGTAGGTCTTCAAAGTCTGTAGGATTCCTAGTCTAATCTCTTGTTTTATGGCTCTCTTCTCATCCTTAAGATCTCGACACAATCAGATCTTCCACACACCTTACCCAAGTCTCACTGGAGTTTAGGCTAGGTACCAAGTCCCAATGCTCACCTCCGAGTTCCTCAAACTGCTCCTTGTATTCTTCGCCCACCTCTACGGTAGTCTCTAGACAGTCTGCGACAAAGGCAGGAGAAAAAACGAGTACTTTTTTTACCCCTTCTTTGGCAAGATCCTTGATTAGGTCTTCTGTGTACGGTTTGATCCAAGGATCTTTTCCTAGCCTAGATTGGAAGCAGGTCATTACTTTATCTTCAGGAAGCTCCAGTTTCTCCGCTACCAGTCGAGTGGTCTGGAAGCATTGCGCCCGGTAGCAAAATTGATTTTTTAGCCCATAAGAGGCACAGCAGGCGCCGAGCTTGCAGTGTCCATCCACACTTCCCTTTCGAATTTGTCGTTCAGGAAGACCATGGTAGGAGAAGACAAATCGCTCGTAATCGTGCTTTTGCATTGCCTCGCGTCCTAATACAGTCCATGCTTCTAAAAAAAGAGGATGGTCCACGTAGTTGCTGACGAAGGTCATCTCGGGGATAATCTGCCAGCCACGAGTGATTTCCATGACCCGATCGATCACAGAACCATTGGTGGCAGAGGCATACTGTGGAAATAAGGGAAGAACAATGATCTTTTTTACGTTGGCCTTTTGTAGTTCTTGCAATCCTTTTTTGATGCTTGGATTTTGGTAGCGCATGGCCATGGCTACCAAGTATTTCTTTGGATCGAGCTTTTGAACGAGCTTGTCCTTCAAGTCCTGGGTATGGAATAATAGGGGGGAGCCTCGGTCGGTCCAAAGTTTACGGTATTCGCCTGCGGATTTGGGTGCACGAAATGGGGCGATGATTAGATTAACCAGCATCCATCTTGGGATAAATGGAAAGTCGATGACTCTTCCATCCATCAAAAATTCCCGTAGGTATTTTCGGACATCTCCTGTTTTGGTACTATCTGGGGTGCCTAAATTAACTAGTAAGACCCCTATTTTTGCGTGACTCGTGGACATGTTGCGTGTGCTTTCTTCAGAAGGGGTTAAAATTATCCCCTTTTATTCTTTTTCGATAGAAGTAGTACTCCTTTTATCCCAATTTGTTTGAAAGCTTTAGTTTTTCGGACCAGCTCATCAACGGACCAGAAACGATGCTAGAGAGGAGGGCGAGGATCACCAAGCCAATAAACAAGGATTCTGACACCAATCCATATTCCAACGCGATTAGGGCAAGGATGATGTCCATACTTCCTCTAGCGCTCAATCCAAAGCCGATGACCATTGCTGTATTCCTTTTAAAACCAGCAAATCTACTGCCCAAGTAGGCACCAAAGTATTTGGTGAAAAAGCCAACAATGACCACTATTCCTACTACCATAGGATCAAACCCTTCAATAAAGTTGACCTTCAATCCAATGGACACAAAAAATATTGGGGCAAAAATATTGTTGATAAAATGATGTAAAATTTCCTTTGCTTTTTCAGTTAAGTGTTCGGAATCACCCAAAGCTACCCCTATAATAAATGCCCCAAAAATAGCATGAATACCGATGTATTCAGTAAATGAGGCAGCAATAAAGCAAATCGCTAAGGACAAGGAAATAAGACCTCCTGGCCAAGCTAGATTTTTATTGGTCCAAGGGAGTACCTTGTTGATCAACCCTTTCCCTACCGTAAGCATAAATACAGTAAAAAAGAGGGTGAGTCCAATTGTTGGCCAAACTCCCAAGCCTGCTTTGCCTGAATCAGCTAAGGAAAGAATCACAGAAAAAATTATCCAACCCACTACATCCACCACAATGGCTCCAGCTATTATCAACAAACCTGTTTTAGTCTTAAATAAGTCTAAGTCCATCAGTATTCGTGCGATTACTGCCAAAGCGGTGATGGAAATAGAAAGGCCAAAAAAAGTGGAAGCAATAATTCGGTCGTTAATATTTACTCCTAAAAATTCAGGGAAAGCATAAGCAAGTACAAACCCTCCTAGAATTGGAATAATCATGGAGGTTAATCCAATTTTCAAGGCATTTTTTCCTTGGCCCCAGACCACTTGAAGGTCTACCTCGATTCCAGCAATGAAGAGTAAGAGTACCACTGAAATCTGTACAAACCCATCTAAGGCAATATTAGTTTGGACATTGGTTACAAATAGGCCTTCAAAAAGCTCGGGAAATACCAATCCAAAGATGGTTGGCCCCATGATAATTCCAGCAATGATTTCTCCTACGACAGCAGGTTGCTTCAACTTTCGCGCCAATTCCGCAAAAAGCCGTGCCATAATCAACATCAAGGCTAGTTGAAGGAGTAGGTTAATTACCTCCTGATGGGATAGGGTTTCCATTTCAGCTTATTTTTTAAATAAGAGAAGGTTACAGGGAATGCTACTCAGCAACTCCTCCAAATCATGAGGGAATAGGCGGTCAAAAAAAGTTAGGTTTAAGTCATCGCCAACAATCAATAGATCTGCGGATATTTTTTCACAGTATTTGGCAAGCTCTGCTGCCCATTTTCCACCCGTTACTTTGATATTTATTTTCAGGTCACCTGGATCTAACTCACTTAGAATTTCTTCTACATAGGTTATTTCTTCTTGGACTAACCTTCTTCGGGTAAAGGAAGCTTCGTCTTCTGTGCCCTCACTTGCATTCCCCATCAGAAGGCCATACATCTTGATTTCATTTAATATGCTCACCTGCTGGGTGTGTACTGCTTGACAAAATAAAAGGCTCCGTCGAATCACTTCTGGTGTAAAGTCCAATTGAGTACCATTGATCACCACCTTTTCGAAATCAGTAGTTTGAACTTTTGGATCAATCAGGGTAAGTACATCACAAGTAGATTTTCGAATGATTTTTCGTGCTACAGATCCTAAGTAGTAGGTCAGTAATCCCTCTTTTTTGAGGGCCCCCAAAACCAATAAATCCACCTCTTCCTCCTCACAAACTTTTAAAATAGTCTTGGCAGGTTTGCCCTCCTTCCAAATGGTTTTGATTCGTTTTAGATCCTTGCAATGACGCGAAAGAATCTCCCCAAGCTGATTTTCTAATTCCGGAGTTTGACTGCCGATATGAATTAAAATAAGTTCTCCCTCAAACCATCCAATTAATTTTCTGGCTTCGGCAATAAGGGCTTCCATTCGTGGAGAAAAGGCAATAGCAAGGGCGACTTTCTGATACATGGCAAAGGCAATAATTCTTGAAATACGTCATTTTTTAGGAAAGGAACAATTTTAGTATACCTGCCTTTCCCATTTATCCCAGGGGACTTCCGCCCAACTTTATTTTTGCATTTTATAAGTACACCCGGAAGGAAATCCCATTTTTTTTCTAAACTTTCAGCCTGAATCCCAATTGCATTTACAAGAAAATAAATACTCCTATGAGAAAAAATCTCTTTTTTGGACTGTTGTTGGCAACGACGATTTGTGGCAAAACTCTTGCCCAAAGCGACTATCCCACCCTCAGTCAAGCGGCTCAGCGAATTCAAAAACTTAGCACAAATCCCGCGGTAGAGCTAAAAACACTAACCAAGACTGCCGGGGGCAAGGAAATTTATGCCCTGAAGATCGGCACAGGAGCCAAAGACCAAAAGCCTGCCATCGCTGTGGTGGGTGGCGTAGAAGGATTCCATGTGCTAAGTGTGGAATTGGCCATCCAGTTTGCTGAAAAACTTGTTGGAGAACATTCCGAGGCACTCGCATCTACCACCTTTTATGTATTTCCAAACCTTTCACCAGATGCTTATGCCCAATACCATGCGGCATTGAAATACGAGCGTCGGGGTAACGCCGTAGTGGTGGATCATGACCGAGATGGAGTGCCAGGAGACAATGGTTACACTGATTTGAATGGGGATGGCATGATTACTTGGATGCGAGTGGCTGATCCTATGGGGGATTGGACTACCTCCAAAGAGGATCCTCGGGTACTCGTGAAAGCGGATCGATCGAAAGGGGAAGCTGGAAAATACCAGGTGTACAAAGAAAGTGTGGATAATGACAAGGATGGCAAGTTTGCCGAAGATCTCAACGAAGGCATTGCTTTCAATAAATCATTGACCTATAAATTCCCGGTATTCGAGCCTCTTGCAGGTGATCTTGCTGTATCTCAATTGGAAAGTCGAGCGCTGTTGGATTACCTTTTTGAGCAGTGGAATATTTTTGCTTTTGTGACCTTTTCTCCAGCCAACAACCTAACTACTCCCTTGAAGTACTCGGCTGGGGATGCACGCAAACGAGTTGTCACTTCCATTTTGGAAAAAGACCAAGTAACTCAAGCAATGGTATCGGAGGTATATACCAAAACCATTCCTGCAAAGGCCTTTCAACAAACCAATCAAGGTACCGATGGAGATTTTTTCCAGTGGGCCTATTTTCATTTTGCCCGATTCAGCTTTTCTACTCCAGGCTACTGGACTCCAGAATACAAAGGCAAAACCAATCCGGAAGCCAATTTCTTGGCTTGGTCAGATTCTTTGAAGCAGGATAATTTTGTGCCATGGACTGCAGTGAAGCATCCTGATTTTCCAAATCAACAAGTAGAAGTTGGAGGGATTAAACCCTTTGTCCAGGTCAATCCTCCTTTTGAAAAGGTAGGTGATCTTGCCAAACAGCATACTGATTTTATTCTAAAGTTGGCTGGCATGCAGCCCAAGTTGGAACTGCACAACCTTAAATCAGAGGCTGTAGGAAATGGGTTAACGCGAATTACGGTGGACTTATTCAATAATTCTCCGCTTCCAACGCATTCGGAAATGGGTACTCGCTCCCGTTGGCTACGCAAATTAAGAGTGGATATGAATATTCCTTCCGAAGCCTTGATTTCAGGGGAAAAAATACAACTGATTTCCTCCCTCGGGGCATACGAGAAAAAAAGCATGAGCTGGGTGGTTCGAGGCAAAGGCCCTATTACGCTTAAGGCAGGTGCCCCCCATGCAGGTTTTGTTTCCCAAACTGTCACATTCTAAGCCATGAAGATCATGAATTTAAAACATACCCTCACTGCATTGGCTTTAGGAGCACTAATTTTCAGCTCCTTTGACTCGAGTGCACAACAAGAAAATTATTTTCGAGCAATAGGGACTCCCCATAAACCTAAAGTGGAGATTGCTTGGAATCGCTACTACAGCTCGGAAGGATTATGGGATTGGATGAAGAAAATCGCACAAGCCCATCCTAACTTGGCCAAAATAGAATCAATCGGTAAGTCGGTGGAGGGTAGGGATATCCTTACCTTGACGATTACCGACTTTTCTACTGGGAAGGATACCGATAAACCCGCGATGTGGATAGATGGAAATATCCACTCTAATGAAATTCAAGGGGGAGAATTTTCCTTGTATGCAGCTTGGTATTTAACTGAAATGCATGCCGACAACGACTTTGTGAAGCAACTCCTAAAGGACAAGACTTTTTACATCACCCCGACCATTAATCCGGATGCACGTAACAACTTCTTCAAGGAACCCAATACGGCCAGTTCACCGCGATCAGGAATGCTTGTGCTGGACAATGATGGCGATGGTGAAAATGGCGAAGACAGAATGGATGACTTAGATGGAGATGGACACATCACCCAAATGATACGAAAGTCTTCAACAGGTAGATTTATCAAAGATCCTTTGGATCCTCGAAGACTGATGCAAGTGGGTCCCGATCAAGTGGGAGAATACGAAATGCTTGGTCAAGAGGGCCTAGATAATGACGGGGATGGGCAAGTAAATGAGGATGGGATTGGCTATTACGATCCAAACCGTGATTGGGGATGGAATTGGCAGCCTGATTACATTCAAAGAGGAGCATTAAAATATCCATTTACCTTGCCAGAGAACCGAGCGGTAATGGAATTTGTAATGAAGCATCCCAACATTGCAGGCGCCCAGAGTTTCCACAATTCAGGGGGCATGATCCTACGTGGCCCTGGGGCTGAGGAAGATGTGAATACCTACAACCGAGAGGATATTCGAATCTACGATGCCATCGGTAAAATAGGAGAGGAGATGATTCCAGGCTACCGATACTTGACCGTTTACAAAGATTTGTACTCTGTTTTTGGAGGTGAGCTGGATTGGTTTTATGGCAATCGAGGAATTTTTACTTATTCAAACGAACTCATGGTATCGTATTTGTATTTCAATAAGCAGGCAGGACGTGGTAATCAAGAAGAGCAATTGAAAGTAGATGAGTTGCTCACTTTTGGAGATGCTTTTGTGAACTATAAAGAATTTAAGCATCCGCAATTTGGAACGGTAGAGATTGGAGGATTCAAAAAAACCTTCGGTCGCGCACATCCAGGATTCTTATTGGAGCAGGATGCACATCGTAATGTGGCATTTACCCTCTACCACGCCTACCATACCCCAAAGCTTTCAATTACTGAAGTAAAAGAGATTGATTTGGGTGGAGGGTTGAAAGAAGTGACTGCCACTATTTTTAATGAGCGAATGGTGCCTACCCATGCCAGTCAGGATTTGAAACATCAGATTGAGCGGCCTGATTACGTGACCATTTCAGGAGCAAAGGTGGTTGCTGGGTTTGTGGTGGAAGATGAAGACATGAAAAAGTACACCGAACAAATCGCCTCACCTGAAAAGATTGCAGTAGCCAATATTCCAGGGATGGGTGCGGTACAAGTTCGTTGGATTGTGTCCTCTACTCAAAATATGAGTATTACAGTGGATTCTGCCAAAGGCGGAAAAGCAAGTTGGAAAAAATAGATTGTAATTTTTTTGAATTAAATCCCCATTTCTGCGAAGAAATGGGGATTTTTTCCTTAAGTGAGGGATAGAAAAGTGGACGTTGGCATCGTAGTAAATGGCGTTCCTACTAACTAAAATCCTAATTCAAAACGAGCAAATAATTAAGCCTAATTGATTTGGGATTTGGCTTTTTCCAACATTTCCTGAGAAAAATTACCCTTGAGTTCTACTACAATTAGCCCCCCTTTTTTTTCCTCTCCAACCAGAATAACTAAATCGGTGAGTGATGTTGTTCCAAACAGGAAAAAGTTACAATCGAGGAAAATTTTTTTCAATTTTATTTATAATAACCATTTTGTAACCCCCATGTTATTAATGCATCCTTATTGGAGTGTTCTTAGATTAAATTTTAAATACATGAAAAATAGTATGCATGCAGACTATTTTATATTTTGGCAGTAAAAAGGAAGAAAAATAGTTGAACCAGGAAAAAAAACAGGGCACAAAA
>JAURGC010000158.1 GCA_030833985.1 Algoriphagus sp.
AGGGGAAGAGGCTGTGGAATTGGTGATTGAAGCTAAAGATGACGATAAAGGGCTTTTTTTAGGAGAGGCGGCAGACTTACTATTCCACTACCTAGTTCTACTTGAGGCTAAAGGCTATGAATTGGACGAGGTAGTGGAAGTACTCAAGCAGCGGCATTCAAAATAATTCCGGATTCACTAAGACTACAAAAAAAGAGTCCGAATCCTTCGAACTCTTTTTTTAGGGATTTGTAGCGCATTAAAACACTGGAAATTCTTGTTGTAAGCCTTTGAAGGCATCAATAATTTCCCATCTAGGCTTGAAGTAGCTGTCTTTCATTCGGTTGCCTACCGTGCCAGTACGAATGTATTGGATGGCTGCGGCAAGTCGAAGATCATTTTCATTGCCCCAAGCAATCTGGGGGCTATCGCCTACCTTAAAATCAGCTGGGAAACCATCAAAATATTCTGCTTTTCCTACTGAATTAGCAATTGCAAAGGTAATTGGGACGACTTCCACATTATTGTTTTGAAGGATACGGTTGTAACTAGAGAGAGGAAATGAACCCACTGGCTTTCCATAGGTATTATCTCCAATTAAGACTACATCCATGTAGGGATCCAAGGCATTGATGATTAATTCAGAAGCAGAGGCAGAACTTCTAGAGGTAATAAATATCACCCTGCTTAGGTTGATATTTCCTATTTTAGAAAAATTCCGAGAGCTGTTTTGCGCAGTTTTGGTTGCGTTCAACTGATTGGTATACATTAATTTGCCTGTATTTGCGGATTGCACAAGGTAATTGCAAATCTGTTCGGCTACTGCAACTGAACCACCTCCATTGTAGCGAAGGTCAATAATCAGTTCTTGTACTCCTTGACTTTGGAAGTATTCCATACTGGTTTGTACTTCAGCACTCCGCGTAGGGCTAAGTCCTGCAGTAGCCTTGAAACTTTGGTACGCCCAATACCCCACTTTTTTAGTGTCTACTTGAATTATCCGTTGATCCAGTACTGAATTGGATTGGTATTCCGCCTTGGTATTGCTTCGCGTAGTGGTGCTGCCGTCGGGTAATTTGAACGTAAATTTATTGGTAATTCCTGGGTCAGGACCTCCTAATTTGAAATCATATCCACCTGTACTTGTTTTGTAATCTGAAATGGGTTTGTCATTGATTTGAGTGATTTCCCAGCCTCTTTTCCACCCATCTTTTCCAGCGGGTGATTCGTTAAAAACAAAGGAAATATACAGTTTTTCGTCTGCAGTGAAGGCAAAACCAAACCCATGGCCTGCATTTTTACCTACAAAAGAATTATTGAAATCCTCTTGGGTGGTCAAGTAAGAAAAGCGATCGAGCGGTTTGTATAGGATGTCATCTAAAAGCTCCTCATTGGTGGAGAATTTGGATAAATCAAGGGTAGCAGGAATTTGGTCATTCCAAAAGTACCATTCCCGCATAACGTCTACAATGGCTTTTTTGACTTCGTTTTCTACCTCTCCTGGATCTACAGGTTCTTCCTTTGGGGTACATGCCCCTACACTCATCCACAGCCAAACACCTATCCAGAGTATTTTTTTCATAGAAGAAACGTAATTTTTAGTTAAAACGTAAAATCCAAAATCTTGTTTTACAATAAGATGTCATAAACCTTCACTGTTTTCCAAAAAGTAGCATACTTAGCAATAAATTCTAGGTGAAGTGGATCTTTTTGGTAGGCTGCTTGCCCTTCCAAAGAGTCAAAAAATAAGGTGCAAGACACGTGAAAACTGTGGTCTACCACCTCTCTTTTTTCAGTTGGAGCGGGGACACCCTGGTAAAATTGGATAACATCTTGGCAGCGACCTAACATGGGTACAGCATCTTTTAAAAATTCGGCAACATCCGATTCTTTGTGTAGCCAGAAATAAACTTGATGGATAATTTTTTGAGTAGCCATAGGTTTGGAATGGGTCAAGTGAATAGGAACTAAGCTTGCAGCACTTGCAAGTGAAAGGGTTTGAATAAATTTCCGTCTAGATTTCATATTTTTTCGATACAGGACTCCTTTGGGATTCAAATGAGTTTTTCCGAGGTGGGTTAAAGATAAAAATTTATCTTGCTTTCTCGAACAGCGGAGGCGGATATGTGCGGTTAAAAAAATATTAAATCAATTGAAACTATGAATAATCGTGTTCTTGGAAAAACAGGCTGGTCTATTTCGGAAATTGGATTAGGGACTTGGCAGGTAGGTGGGGGATGGGGAAAGCCTTTTGATTCCAAAATCGCATCTCAACTGCTGCATACCGCATTTGATCAGGGAGTGAATTTTGTGGACACCGCCGACGTATACGATGGAGGACTGAGTGAAGCGGCTGTGGGGAAAGCAGTGCGTGAACGAAGTGAAAAGATCTACGTTGCCACTAAGTGTGGTCGACGTTTGCAGCCGCATGAAGCCGCAGGATATACTACAAAAAATCTCCAAAAGTTTGTGGAGGATAGCCTTCGCAATACCCAATTGGAATGTTTGGATTTGATTCAGTTGCATTGTCCACCTAGCTCAGTATACCATCAAGAGGAGGTGTTTGGATTATTTGAAGACTTGATTAAACAGGGGAAGGTTGCAGCACTTGGAGTAAGTATTGAGAAGGTGTCTGAAGGAATTCGTGCCTTAGAATACGATGTGGTCTCGTCAATACAAGTAATCGTTAACTTGTTTCGGCAAAAGCCGGTGGAGGAGCTTTTTGAACTAGCCGAGGAGAAAAATGTCGGTTTGATTGTCCGTGTGCCTCTGGCAAGTGGATTGCTCACAGGAAAAATCACCAAACAGTCTACTTTTGAAACAGAAGATCACCGATTTTTCAATCGGGAGGGCAAGGCTTTTGATAAGGGGGAAACCTTCTCTGGGGTGCCTTTAGACCTGGGTTTTGCAGCAGTGGAGGAACTGAAAACTCATTTTTCGGAAGGGCATGATTTGGGAGCCCAAGCACTTCGTTGGGTGTTGATGCACCGACAAGTAAGCACGGTAATACCTGGAGCTTCTTCTTTGGCTCAGGTAGAACAAAATATTCGTGCGGGTCAATTGCCTCCCTTAAGTCCAAGTCAGATGCAGGAAGCTGCCCGTATTTACGAGCAACACATCAAAGCACAGATACATCCGCAGTGGTAATTTTAAAAAAAAATGTCTCCAAGATTTTTGGAGACATTTTTTTTGAACCTAAAGAAAAGAGAATTAATCCTCTTTCTTCGCCATCCGGGTACGCTCGTTTTCGTCCAAGTAAATTTTCCGCATACGGATGGACTTAGGAGTGATCTCTAGGTACTCATCCTTTTGAATGTATTCCATGGATTCTTCCAAAGAAAAACGCTTTGGAGGAGCGATGCGCACGTTATCATCCGAACCAGAGGCACGCATGTTGGTCAACTTCTTGCCTTTTTGTACGTTAACTACAATATCGTTATCTCGGGAATGTTCCCCAATTACTTGTCCAGTGTATAATTCATCTCCTGGTTCTACAAAGAAGACACCACGATCCTGTAGTTTGTCAATAGCATAAGCAGTGCATTGTCCGCCTTCCATAGAGATCAACGAACCGTTTATTCTACCTGGAATAAGGCCTTTGAAAGGCTCATAAGCAGCAAAACGGTGGTTCATAATCGCTTCCCCTTGAGTAGCAGTAAGGACATTATTTCGCAATCCAATCAAGCCTCGTGAAGGAATTTTAAACTCCAAGTGTTGCAAGTCGCCCTTAGGTTCCATGACTAGCAATTCTCCTTTTCGTTGGGTGGCCAATTCAATTACTTTTCCAGCAGTTTCTTGGGGTACATCCACTACAAGGGTTTCGATAGGTTCGCATTTTATGCCATCGATATCCTTGAAAATTACTTGTGGCTGGCCTACTTGAAGTTCGTATCCTTCTCTACGCATGGTTTCGATCAATACGGACAAGTGAAGAATACCTCTGCCATATACTAAGAATCGATCTTCAGAATCTGTAGATTCTACACGAAGAGCCAAGTTCTTCTCGGTTTCTTTCATCAAACGATCTCTCAAGTGGCGTGAAGTCACAAATTTGCCTTCTTTACCGAAAAATGGAGAGTTGTTGATTGTGAAAAGCATGTTCATTGTAGGCTCATCGATAGAGATTCGTTTGAGTGGCTCAGGCTTGTCCACATCCGCAATCGTATCTCCAATTTCAAAATCCTCAATACCTGTTACAGCGCAGATATCTCCTGCGGTTACGGTTTGAACTTTGTTTTTACCAAGACCTTCAAAAGTATGCAATTCCTTTACGCGCATTTTTTTGATGGAGCCATCTGCAGTGCAAAGTGCAATTTGCTGGTTTTCAGAAATGGTACCTCGGGCAACACGTCCAATGGCAATACGTCCAACAAAATTAGAATAGTCCAAAGATGTAATTTGCATTTGCAAGGTACCTTCTTCGATTTTTGGGGCCGGAATGTGGTCAATAATTGCGTCCAACAAAGGTAAAATGGAATCGGTCGGGTTTTTCCAATCTGATCCCATCCAGTTTTGCTTGGCAGATCCGTAAAGGGTTTGGAATTCCAATTGCTCCTCAGTAGCATCGAGGTTGAACATTAATTCAAAAACCGCTTCATATACCTCATCCGGTCTACAGTTTTCTTTGTCTACCTTATTCACTATCACAATTGGCGTGAGGCCAAGTGCCAATGCTTTACCCAACACAAATCGTGTTTGTGGCATAGGTCCTTCGAAGGCATCAACCAAGAGGATAACTCCGTCGGCCATTTTCAATACTCGTTCTACTTCACCTCCAAAGTCGGCGTGACCTGGTGTATCAATAATATTGATTTTATGATCCTTGTAACGAACGGATACGTTTTTGGAAAGAATGGTGATCCCGCGTTCCCGCTCAAGATCATTGTTATCTAAAATAAGATCTTCAAACTGTTGATTTTCTCTGAAGATTTTGGAAACGTGGATGATTTTATCCACAAGGGTTGTTTTACCGTGGTCAACGTGTGCGATGATCGCGATATTCCGAATTTGCTGCATGGTTTGCCTTATTGAAGGCGCAAAAGTAAGAAGAAAAGTTGGGACTAGGGTTATTAAACTGCTAAGTTTCTGTCCCCTATTCCTTTGTTTTACTGCTTTTCAATCCGATTCTAATCGAATCAAAAGGATTTATTAAAGGGTAGGATTTGGTTGTAACTGATTATCTGGGTTTTTATTTCAAATTTCCAGAAAAGTAGGGGATGAATAATTGGTTCCAAACCAAGTAGCCTTTTGTATTTAAGTGCAATTGATCTTGGATATATAATTCAGGTCTTGGATTGCCATTTGTGTCTGTCAAGGCCTTCCAAGTATCTAAATAA
>JAURGC010000101.1 GCA_030833985.1 Algoriphagus sp.
GAAGCATATGATCAAATAGCTCAGTACCTGCTAAAAAGTGATTGAGGGGTAAATTTGCCGTTTATTTAAGAATGAAGATTTTCGTCAAAAAAATATAAACTTCCTTTTTTTTACCGTTTACTTTTGAAATCAAAATTTCAAAATTCAATGAGATGGCTAATAAATGGGTGACTCGCATTCTTACCTCGGTGATTGCTCTTTTGTTTGTAGGGAGTGCCATAGGTAAGTTTATGGCAGATGATGAAGCCTTAAAAATGGCAGAAAGTTTTGGACTAGATGCAACTACCAATTACGTGATAGGAGTCCTTGAAATTCTAGCTGTATTCCTATTTATATTCCCTAGAACGGGTATTTTGGGTACATTATTCCTTGCAGCCTACATGGGAGGGGCGATTGCCACACATCTAGAGCATGGGGATTCCATTCTCATTCCTTGTATCATTCAGGCAGTAATTTGGTCGGTTGCACTCTACCGTTTTCCTGAATTGGGCACGCGCTTGTTTAAAAGAAAGCCCTGAACTTACCGGTTCACATTTTTTTTAACCAAAAGGGAGGTTATTTATAATTCCAAAGTAAGCTTAACCATTGAAAATCAATTTTGCAGTGGTCCCTACACCAAGTTCGGAACGAACCTGAATGTTTCCTTTATGGCGGCGCATGATTTGCTTGGATAAACTCAAGCCAATACCTGATCCTTTTTGTTTGGTAGTAAAAAAGGGGATAAAAATCTTACTTAAAGCTTCTTCATCAATTCCCTTACCTGAATCAGTGACTTCTAAAATAATCTTTCCAGCTTCATCAATATAGCCCTTCAGGCCAATCTCTTTTTGCTGAACATCTTCTAGCGCCTGGATAGCATTGTGCATCAAGTTGATCAATACCTGCTCAATCTGCGTTTGATCACCAAAAAGAATGAGCTCCTTTGGTTCCAATTCCTTAACTAGACGGATACCCTGCTGCTCCAACTGATGTTGCAGTAAGAGTTCCAATTGATCAAACAAGGAATCCAATGCAATGCTGCCAAACTTGGGTGCAGGAACGTGCGCCAAACTCCTAAAATCAGAAACAAAGCTCACCAAACCCTCGCTTCGTTTTTCAATGGTTTGCACCCCCATTAAAAAATCCTCCATATCTACCGGCTGCAAGGCTTCCTTTTGATCAAGCTTCTGCTCCAATTCTCCCTTCAAGGTGCCGGCCAAGGAGGAGATAGGTGCGATGGAATTCATAATCTCGTGGGTGAGAATATTGACTAGGTTTTGCCAAGCCTCCATTTCTTTTTCTTCCAGCTCAGATTGAATGTTTTGCAAAGACACTAATTTGAAGCGCTCACCTCGCATCAAAAGCTCGATCACATACACGGATAGTTGCATAATGCCATCAGGATGTGCTATTTTAATTAGCTCACTACCACCGGTACGAAGCTGCTGTATGGCTTGATGCAGTTCCTTGTTAATTTGTTCTATCTCCTGGATTTGCTTCAACTCATCTACTTGCAGCATACGCTTGGCAGCGACATTTAGAATTTGAATCGCTCCATTTTCGCTAAAAGTGATTAAGCCAATGCTCAAGTGCTTGAAGACAGACCGAAAATACTGGTAGTTGGCCTCTTTTTCTGCCTGATCTTCCTTTAGTTTGGCCAAAATAGCATTGAATTCAATATGTAGGTCGTCTGTTTCGGTCCCATCAAATTTGACGGGGTAGAGTTGGCTATATTTGTCCTGCTTGATGTTATCTAAAAATAAGCGGACCTTTTTAAAAGAACTTTCTGCATAATTGATTAAAAAGAGGAGCTGGATCCCCGCAATAATCAAGAATAAGAAAGTTGAAAAAACTCCCCAGTCTCCCACAAGGGAGTAGGCCATAAGAAATAGGGTGGCAGTGAGTAAAACGATTCGGCCGAGTAAGCCAACTTTATAATCCATATTTTTCCAATCTTCTGTACAAGGAGGCTCTTGTGAGTCCCAGTTCCTTAGCAGCTTTGGAGATATTTCCCCCATTTTTATCGATGGCACGTTGGATGGTATTTCGTTCCATATCGTCTAGGTTAAGGGTGCTGCTTGCCTGGACCTTTTCTGACGATGGTTTGGCTGAAAGAAAAAAGAAGTCTCTACTATCGAGTTCGTTTCCATCTGCCATGATGATAGCTCGTTCAATAGCGTGTTGCAATTCTCGGATATTTCCAGGCCAAGGATATCTTTGCAGCAATTCCATGGCTGCTGGAAGAATGCCCTGAAAGTTTTTGCGGTACTTCTGTGCGTACTGCTTCAAGTAATGATTGGCAAGTTGGGGGATATCGTCTTGGCGCTCCCGAAGGGGGGGGAGGTAGATCTCTACGGTATTGATTCGGTACAAAAGGTCTTGCCTAAATGTATTTTCAGCCACCATGTCGTGTATAGGCATGTTGGTAGCACAGATCAAGCGAATATCCACAGGAATGGATTGGTTAGTTCCGATACGGGTAACTTCTCGTTTTTGGAGCACGGTAAGTAATTTGGATTGCAAAGGCATGGACAGGTTCCCAATTTCATCCAAGAAGAGGCTGCCTTGGTCGGCTACTTCAAATCGACCTGCTCGGTCTTCTTTGGCATCGGTAAAAGATCCACGCTTGTGGCCAAAGAGCTCAGATTCAAAAAGGGTTTCTGTGATGGAACCCATGTCTACCCCTACAAAGATTTCTTCACTCCGCAGGGAGCGCTCGTGGATAGCGCGAGCAATCAGTTCCTTTCCGGTACCATTTTCTCCCAAAATCAAGACATTGGCATCAGTTTGTGCGACCTTATCGATGATGGAAAAAATATTTTTCATCGACGAAGACTGACCTATAATCTCGGTGAAGTTCTTTTTTAGATCGCCTTGTAAGGTTTTTTGCTTCTTGCTCAACTTATCTACCTGTGCGTAGCTTTCTTTTAACTTGATTGCTGCAGATAGGGTTGCAACGAGTTTCTCATTTTGCCATGGCTTTAAAATAAAGTCAGTTGCTCCTTCCTTCAAGGCCTGAACAGCCATTTCCACATCCCCAAAGGCGGTAATCAAAATCACTACTGCTTGTGGGTCGATTTCCTTGATCTGACTCAACCAAAAAAACCCTTCTTTGCCAGAGGTCGTGTCCTCCCGAAAATTCATATCCAACAAAATGACATCAAAATTTTGGGTATTGATCAAAAAAGGAATCCTTCGAGGATCTTTTTCAATGTGAACTTCTTTGGCATGCTTCTTCAAAAGCATTTTCGCCGCAAAAAGTAAGTCTTCATTGTCATCGATGATCAGGATCCTTCCAAGTTGCTGTTCCATAAGTAGTGTTTTGGGTATTCCTTCGAAAAATAGTGCCAATAGGGATTGGAGAGGCTAGTCCCTCAATTTAGGGTTAAATATGTCCGAAAATGTACAATTTTTACTGATTTTCGGACACTATTTTTTGGTTTGGGGCACCTAATTGTTTTTCCTACCTTTGGTATTCACAAAATTTGAATCCAATGTCAGCTAAAAAAGGGGATGCCGTAGCCGTCCATTACACCGGAAGATTGGAAGATGGGAGTATTTTTGACTCCTCTGTTTCCAGGTCACCACTAAGTTTTACACTTGGCGATGGCAACATGATTAAAGGCTTTGACTCAGCAGTCTATGGAATGGTGATCGGAGACAAAAAGACAGTGACCATTCCTGCAGCTGAGGCCTACGGAGAGCGTCGTCAAGATATGATCATCGAAGTACCCTTAACTCAAGTTCCCCCAGATATTCACCCCGAACTAGGACTTCAATTGACCCTTCAAGGTCCAGGAGGGCAGCCCATGCCCGTTACCGTGGTAGAACTAGACGAAGAAAAGATTGTCCTCGACGCCAACCACGATTTGGCAGGTCAAGATTTAATTTTTGATATTGAACTCGTTTCTATTGGATAAGCAAACGGAAATAAATTCGATTAGATAGGAGCTTATAAATCAAAAAAGCCTTTCCAAGTAAAATGGAAAGGCTTTTTTGATTTATTTTTTTTTGGTATGGGCTTACCCTACATGGGTGGAGGAATACCTAACGGAACTGGGACCTGGACTATGACAAAACTGGTAAAGCTGAGCTTCCGAGGCACTAAGCTCTAGGAAAGTAAATTGGCTTACCCATTCCCCAAGATTAAAATAGGTAGCACTTTGACCTACGGGTAATTGCAAAGGAAGGTGCCTGTGTCCAAAGATGTAATAATCATGGGCTCTCTTTTGATCCAGCTCTTTGCAGTAGGCCCATAACCATTCCCCTTCTCCGAGAAAGCGTTGTTCGTCCTTACTTTGGTTAGTGATACGACTATTACCTGACCAGGCTTTTGCCAATTTTATTCCAATATCTGGATGAATCCAGCGAAAAAGCATTTGGGCCAATGAATTGGTAAATATTTTTTTCAAAACCTTGTAGGTACTATCCCCCGGCCCCAGTCCATCTCCATGGCCAACTAAGATTTTCTTTCCTTCTACAACTATCTCAATGGGATGGGTATAAACCGGTATCCCCAGTTCTTGGGTGAAATAATCCCTCATCCATAAATCATGGTTGCCCGTGAAAAAAAGAATGGGAATCCCTAGGTCACGTAGTTGAGAAATTTTTGCTAGAAAGGGGAGAAATCCTTTGGGAATTACTTCTCCATACTCAAACCAAAAGTCAAAAATATCTCCCACTAGAAATACTGCTGCTGCTTCATCTGCTATAAAATCCAACCAAGCGATGATGCGCTCTTGCCGCTCCCGGCTAGAATTAAAATCAGGTGCCCCCAAGTGGAAGTCGGAGGCGAAAAACAGCTTTTTCCCGTTTAAGGGAAAATTCAGGTCAGCAGCTTGCATGAGGTAAAGATAGATGCATTCCCGTAAAAAAGGAAAAGCCTCGGAATTCCCGAGGCTTTTCACGTTAAGCTTCTGTTTTTGTGTCTCCAGGATCCGTATCTGGAACCGCTGGGATTTCAGCCACAATTTCCGATTCCTTACCAACTTCCACTGGCTCAGGAGCTGTTTCCACTGTTACTAGATCCTTTTTATTGGTGAAAGCCTGGTAAGTCGTCTCTTTTTCAAATGGACGCTTGCCGATCAATCTCTCTAGATCTGCTTGGAATAAAATTTCTTTTTCGAGCAGCTCTTTGGCAAGGATTTCAAGTTCTACTTGGTGCTTGCGCAACAAATCAAGAACACGGGTGTAGGCATGCTGCACCAACTTGCTTACTTCTTGGTCGATCATTTCTGCTGTAGCTTCTGAGTAGGGCTTCGTCATTTTGTACCCATCGCTCTTGCTGTCATAGAAGGAGACATTCCCAAGCTTTTCGTTCATGCCATAGACCGAAACGATGGAATATGCCATTTTGGTAATTCTTTCCAAGTCACTCAAGGCACCTGTAGAGATTTTTCCAAAGATAATTTCTTCTGCAGCTCTTCCTCCAAGAGTCATGCACATCTCGTCGATAAGCTGCTCTGTTTGGTAGAGAAACTGTTCCTTCGGTAAATATTGGGCATAGCCTAACGCAGCCACACCGCGTGGAACAATCGATACCTTCACCAAAGGATCAGCATGCTCTAAAAACCAGCCAGCCACCGCATGACCAGCTTCGTGGTAGGCCACAATTTTCTTTTCCTCTGGAGAGATGATTTTTGTTTTCTTTTCCAATCCCCCAATTACTCGGTCGATGGCATCTTGAAAATCTTGCATGTCCACCGCTTCCTTATTTCTACGTGCAGCAATCAATGCGGCCTCGTTACAGACATTGGCAATTTCAGCTCCAGCAAAGCCCGGTGTTTGGGCTGCTAATTTCTTTGGATCAATTTCTGCAGCAGTTTTGATTGGCTTCAAGTGTACTTTAAAGATAGCCTCTCTACCCACAATATCTGGTTTGTCGATGGAGATCTGTCTGTCAAATCGGCCAGCACGGAGCAAGGCACTGTCCAATACATCTGGTCGGTTGGTCGCGGCTAAAACAATAACTCCTGAATCTGTCCCGAAACCATCCATCTCAACCAATAGAGAATTCAGGGTATTCTCACGTTCGTCGTTTGAACCAGGCATTTGACCTTTGCCACGGGAACGGCCGATCGCGTCAATTTCATCAATAAAAATAATGCAAGGTGCCTTTTCCTTTGCTTGCTTAAATAGATCACGCACACGTGCAGCGCCTACGCCAACAAACATTTCTACGAAATCAGAGCCAGAAAGGGTAAAGAAAGGGACACCCGCTTCACCGGCAACAGCTTTGGCAAGCAAGGTTTTTCCAGTACCTGGAGGTCCAACTAATAAAGCTCCTTTCGGAATTTTTCCACCCAACTTGGTGAATTTGGAAGGATTCTTTAAAAACTCTACGATTTCTTGAATTTCTTCTTTGGCCTCGTCTAAGCCTGCCACATTGTCAAAAGTAATTTTAACCTTGTTTTCAGCATCAAACAATTGAGCTTTGGATTTACCTACATTGAAAATTTGCCCTCCAGGTCCAGAAGCTCCCGACATGCGGCGCATCATAAACCAAAAGAGAACAAAAATAAGGATCATAAAGCCGAAGCTTCCAAAATAACTGCTCCAGTTTTCCTCGTTGGTCACCGAAAAGCCGATGTCTTCTGCGCCTTCAGGCATTTTTTCCTCCAAAGCCTGAAAATCTGCTTGAAATTTGTCTGCGGTAGTGACTTGCAAAGAGTAATGCGGCCCCTCTGGATTAAAGAAAGTAGAATTGGCTTCGAGCTCTGTTTTGTATTTAGCGTTTTGTAAGGCAGCAGGCTTTAGTGAAATATCCACCCGGTTCATGTTGCGAACGATCACCACTTTAGCCACATCTCCAGCAGTATACATGTCCTCAAAGCGTTTCTGGGTCACGTCAATAACTGCACCACGCTGCTGAATCCAAGTTAGGCCCAACAGTACCATGACTGCAGCCACAATAATCCAGAGTTGAAAATTTGGTTTTTGTGGTTCCTTGGGGACGAAATTTTTATTTTTTGGTTTGTCGCTCATTGCTGAATAGGGGTGCTATTGATTAGTTCTAAAACAGATTTATTGTAGGAAAGTTCACAAGAAGTGTTAGGATATACGAGTGGTCTTTGCATCGCCCCATAATTCTTCAAGACCGTAGTATTCTCTTTTGTCCGAAAGAAAAATATGGGCAACTACATTCACATAGTCCATCAACACCCATTGCCCATTGGCTTTGCCTTCTACTTTCCAAGCAGGAGATTCACTGGCTTGGTGCACTTGCTCCTCAATGGATTTGGAGATTGCATCCAGTTGGGTATCGGATGTACCCGAACAAATCACTAAAAAATCGGTCACCGTATCTTTTACCGTACGAAGGTCCATAATTACAATATTACTCGCCTTTTTTTCTTTCATTCCTTTGGCGATGACCTTACTCAGTTGTTGTGACGTCATACTATTGATTTAAAGCTAGCCTTCGGTACCTTTGAAGATCGAAGTACAAACGAATGTATAAAATTCTTGCCAACACGCTTTTTTTAGGGAAAGATATTCATTTTCTGACAGACTGTCATTCTACCAATGACATAGCTTTGGAAGCTGTACGGAAAAAAAAGGTTCAGGAAGGAAGTATTTTTATTACCAATCACCAAACACAGGGAAAAGGGCAACGAGGCAATTCCTGGGAAGCAAAGCCGGGTGAGAATTTGACATTCTCTCTTATTCTTGAACCCAAATTCCTTGATTTAACCGAACAATTTGATTTAAACATTGCAGTCTCCATTGCCATTCGCAGATGCTTTCAAGAATATGTGCCTGAACTTCAAGTTAAATGGCCCAATGATCTAGTAGTTCCTGGGTTTGGGAAAATGGGTGGGATCTTAATTGAAAATTTAGTCAGTACTTCCGGTTGGGAATTTTCCGTGGTAGGCATTGGATTAAATATCAACCAACGTGAATTTGCTAGCTCACAAGCTACTTCACTCGCACTTGTGACGGGAAGCCTCTTTTCTTTGGAAGAATTAGTCAAATTGCTCGTTGTCCATTTAGAACAAGCCTATATTTCACTTAAAAAAGGTAAAATAGGATTGCTTAAACAAGAATACTTGCAACACCTATACCTCACCGATCAATGGGCTTTGTACCGAGTGGGAGAACATGAAATAAAAGCTAAAATTGTTGGACTAGCCGAATCAGGGAAGTTGCTAGTGCAACTTCCATCTGGCAAGCAACAAAGCTTTGGAATCAAGGAGATAGCTTTCCCAAATTTCTAATTCTACTTCAAATTTTGGATTTTATCTGGTACCTTTGCGGGGCAAATTAGGTGAGCCAATTTCTGTAACAGCAACTATTGCGAAGCCGGCAAGCCAAAAACATTTTTATCAATTCAAATAGATTATGTCCACTACCACTTACATCCCCTTCAAAGTCAAAGACATTTCCCTAGCGGAGTGGGGAAGAAAAGAAATTCGTTTGGCGGAAGCCGAAATGCCAGGATTGATGGCCCTTCGTGCCGAATTCGGCCCTTCACAGCCCCTCAAAGGTGCGCGCGTGGCAGGCTGTCTTCACATGACCATCCAAACCGCAGTTCTGATTGAAACCTTGGTTGCCCTTGGCGCTGAGGTAACCTGGTCTTCTTGCAACATTTTCTCTACCCAGGATCACGCTGCTGCGGCCATCGCTGCTGCAGGCATTCAGGTCTATGCTTGGAAGGGACAAACTGCCGAGGAATTTGACTGGTGCATCGAGCAAACGCTATTTTTCGGCGAAAGCCAGCAGCCACTCAACATGATCCTTGACGACGGCGGGGACTTGACCAACATGGTCCTTGACCAATACCCTGACTTAGTGGCAGGTATCCGTGGCCTTTCTGAGGAAACTACTACTGGTGTACACCGTCTATACGAGCGTATGAAGAACGGCACCTTGCCTATGCCAGC